>NZ_JAXAVW010000014.1:0-241036 GCF_033949945.1 Lentzea miocenica | reverse complement strand
AGCTGAGGCACGACTCGTGACGGGACCACCCACCGGAACCTCCCGTTTCAAGCGTTAAGAGCCTCGGCTTCGCCGTCGGCACTGCTCGGCTTCGCCATCGGGTCGCCTCGCCTGCGGCATCGGCGTGGCTCGCCTTTGGCTGGTGTCAGGCCTTTTTCAGTGGGCGGGCGCCTAGTTCGTCGGCCAGCAGTTTGAGCATCACGGCTTCTGGGTCCTGGGCTGTGCTCACGCTGTCCGGGTCGATTGGGCGCGCGGCTTCGGCCAGCATTGACTCTTCGTCGTCCGGTTCCGGCGGGAGCGGTTCGTCTGGCTCCGGGGGTTCCGGGGGTGGTGGGACGTCGTCTGCTGGCGGGCGTGGGTTCTGGCGTTGGGGCTCGGGGGTTTTGGTGGGCTGGGCCGTTGCTGCCTGGCTTGGGCGGGTGGGGGCTGGGCGGGCGGCCTTTGCCTGGGTTGGGGCTTGGGTTGTGGCGCCTGGGGTGCCGTGGATGCAGCGGACCTGCCAGGTGCCGCCGAGGACTGTGGAGAGAGCGTTGGCGATGGCCTCGGTGTTGCGGGCTTCGGCCAGGCGGCGGGCCAGGGGGGCCGAGGTGTGGGCGATTGTCACGACGTTGCCGTCTACCTCGCTGACCATGGCGTTGGTCAGCATTGCCTCGGTGCTGCGGCTGCTTGAGCGGACTGCGGCCAGCAGGTCGGACCAGACTCGGCGGACTGCTGTCGCGTCCATGGTGCCGCCGGGGGCGGCGGCTGCTGGCTCCGGAGTTGAGGCCGGGGTGGGCTCGGCGGCCGGGGTTTCCGCGGCGGCCGGGGCCGGGCTTGTGGCTGGCGCTGGTTCGGGTGCCGGGGTCGGGCGGGCCGGCGCCTGGGCCTGGCGTGGGGGTTCTGGCTGCTCGTCTGCCGGGGGTGCCGGTTGCTGGGACCTGCGGGTGAAGACCGGAGCGCCTGCGGCGGGCGGAGCTGCTGCGGCGGCGGGTGCCTGGGCTGGGGCTCCGGCCGCTGCGGGCGCGGCGGAGGGTGCGGCTGCGGCTGGCGCGGCGGCGGGGGCTGGGGGGCGGCGTTCTAGTTGTTCCAGGCGTTGGAGAAGAGCGGCTTCCGACTGGCTCACTGATGGCAGGAGCATGCGGGAGACGAGGAGTTCCAGGAGCAGGCGCGGGGCGGTGGCGCCGCGCATGTCGACCAGTCCTGTGTGGACGATTTCGGCGTAGCGGGTCAGGGCTGCCGGGCCGATTCGTTCTGCCTGGGCCGACATGGTGGCCAGTTCGTCCGCCGGGGCGCTGACCAGGTTGCGTTCGCCTGCGTCGGGGACTGCGCACAGCAGGACGAGGTCGCGGAGGCGGTCGAGGAGGTCCGAGGCGAAGCGGCGGGGGTCGTGGCCGGCTTCTACCAGGCGGTCGATGGTGCCGAAGACCGCTGCGCCGTCGCTTGCCGAGAGGCCGTCGATCACGTCGTTGATCAGGGCCGAGTCGGTGACGCCCAGGAGGGTGAGGGCCTGCTCGTACTTGACGCCGTCCGGGCCTGCGCCGGAGAGGAGCTGGTCCATCACCGACTGGGTGTCGCGGGCGGAGCCGCCGCCCGCGCGGATCACCAGGGGGAAGACGGCGGGTTCTACCGCCACGCCTTCTGCGACGCAGTTGCGTTCCAGCAGGGTGCGCATCACGCCGGGCGGGATCAGGCGGAACGGGTAGTGGTGCGTGCGGGAGCGGATGGTCGGGAGGACCTTTTCCGGCTCGGTGGTGGCGAAGATGAAGATCAGGTGGTCCGGCGGCTCTTCCACGATCTTCAGCAGGGCGTTGAAGCCCTGCGTGGTGACCATGTGCGCCTCGTCGATGATGAAGACGCGGTACTTGGCTTCAGCTGGGGCGTAGAAGGCCTTGTCGCGGAGTTCGCGGGCGTCTTCGACACCGCCGTGGGAGGCCGCGTCGAGTTCCACGACGTCGACGCTGCCGGTGCCGTTCGGGGCCAGGCCGATGCACGAGTTGCACTCGCCGCACGGGTCGGGGGTCGGGCCCTTCACGCAGTTGAGCGAGCGGGCCAGGATGCGGGCCGACGAGGTCTTGCCGCAGCCGCGGGGGCCCGAGAACAGGTACGCGTGGTTCACCCGGCCCGCCGACAAAGCGACGCGCAGCGGGTCGGTCACGTGCTCCTGGCCAACGACCTCGGAGAACGTGGCCGGACGGTACTTGCGATACAGAGCGAGCGCCACGCCCGGAACAGTACCGGTGGACCCCGACAGAAAAAGGGGACCCCGTGCACCCACCAGAGCCCGCTTATCCTTGCTGCCTTCCGGCCCTGGGGAGGTTCGCGAGATGTGTGCCGCACGAGGTCCTTGGCAAGTGTAGCTGAGCTAGCTTTTCGAACGTGTGTTCGAGTTGCCCACAGTGTTGTCCCCAGGTGTGGACAACTCGCGGCCCGTGGCCAGCATCAGCAGGTCAGGGGCCGGAAGATCGGGAGTTCCGGACTCCCGGAAACGCTTGCGCGCGCCCCAGAACGGGCTCTTCAGCACGTGCTCCAGTGCGGCCTGGGCCGGTTCGAGCGGCATCTCCCGGACGCGGCCCAACGCGCGTGCGATGTCCTGGCCGTGCACGAGGAAGTCCACCAACGGGTCGATCGGGGCGGCCATCGGCGCGCGTTTCGGCGAGCCTGCCGTCTCGCGGATCTGTGCGATCAACTCCGACCGGGTGAACTGTGCGGCCAGCGCGCGTGCCTTCTGGTCCTCCATTCGGTTCCAGTCGAAGCCCGCCTTCACCGCGCCGGTGAGCACGTCGCGCCAGCCGGTGCGGGTCGACGTGGTCAGGTGGGCAGCCATCTCCTGCACGGTCCAGCCGGTGCAGAGGGTCTCGCGCTGCCACTCGTCGTCGGTCAGGTCGTCGAGGAGGTCAGCGACGCTCAGCCGTTCCGCCTCCAGCCACTTCATGATCATGATTGCCCCTCGATGGCGGTCAGCCTGCGGCGCAGGAAGTCCTGTTCGGGTTCGGTGCCCGCGAGCGCGATCGCCTCGCGGTAGGCCTGGGCGGCTTCGGCGCTGCGACCCAGGCGGTGCAGCAGGTCGGCGCGGGCCGCCCGGTACGGGTGGTAGTCGCGGAGCTTGGGAACGCCTGCGAGTTCGTCGAGCAGCGCGAGCCCCGCCGCGGCGCCGTCGCGCATGGCGATCGCGGCGGCCCTGTTCAGCGCGATCACCGGGGAGGGAGTGAGGGCGTTCAGAACGTCGTAGAGGGCGACGATCTGCGGCCAGTCGGTGCTCGCGAAGTCCTCGGCCTGGTCGTGCAGCGCGTTGATCGCGGCCTGCACGCCGTACGGGCCGTGTCCCCCGGTCAGCGCCTTCTCGACCAACGCGCTGCCCTCGTCGATCATGTCGCGGTCCCAGAGCGTGCGGTCCTGGTCCTCCAGCAGGTCGGCGCGGGCGTCCCGGCGGGCGTGGATCAGCAGCATCAACGCCAGCAGGCCCGTGACCTCGCGCTCCGGCAGCAGGCGGTGCAGGATCCTGGCCAGCCGGATGGCCTCCTCCGCGAGATCGGTGCGCTGGGCCGCGTAGCCCTCGGTGAAGATCGAGTAGACGGCCTGCAGCACGCCAGGCAGGCGTTCCGGCAGTTCGGCGGGGTCCGGCACGCGGAACGGAATGCGCGCTTCCTTGATCTTCTTCTTGGCGCGCACGATCCGTTGCTGCATGGTCGTGACCGGCACCAGGTAGGCCCGCGCGACCTCCGGCGTCGTGAACCCGGCGAGGCAACGCAAGGTCAGCGCGCCGCGGTCCTCCTCGGGCAACGCCGGGTGCGCGCACGTGAAGAACAGTTCCAGCCGTTCGTCCGGCAGGGCGTCCGTCGTCGGCGGATCTGCCCGGTCGACCTCCACCTGCAACAACGCCAGCCGAGCCGCGTAGACCTGGTCGCGGCGCAAGCGATCGACGGCCTTGCGGCGCGCGGTCGTGAGCAACCACGCGCCGGGCCGATCCGGCACCCCGTCCACCGGCCAGTGCTTCAGCGCCGCCTCGATCGCGTCGGAGGTGACCTCCTCGGCCAGGTCGAGGTCGCCGAAGCGCTTGACCAGCGTGGCCAGCAGCCGGCCGCGCTCCTCCCGGAACACCTGCTCGACGTTCATCGGAGACTCAGAAGTCGAACTCTGCGATCGGCCTCACGACGACCGCCCCGCCGTCACGCGAACCGGGGCACTTCGCCGCCCACTCCAGCGCCGCGTCGAGATCGGGCACGTCGATGACGTCGTAGCCGCCCAGCACCTCGCGGGTCTCGGCGAACGGCCCGTCGGTGACGGTGCGCCTGCCGTCCTGTCCGACCTGGACGGTGGTGGCGGTGACCAGGTCGGCCAGCGAGTGACCGGAGACCAGGACGCCCGCGTCCTTCATCTCCTTCTCGTAGGCGATCCAGTCCTCGACGGTGCAGCTCGCCTGCTGGTCAGAGGCCGCGTAGATCAACAGCATGTACTTCACGTTTGCCCTCCTCGGTCCGGTCTTACGGGATCACGACGAGCGGGCAGACGCCAGATCGACACACGCCTCGAAGATTTTTTGCGGGACCGTGCGCGACCCCCGTTTTGGGCTGCGGAACACCCGTCCGGTAAGGTTCTCGACGGAGGATTCGCATAGCGGCCTAGTGCGCACGACTGGAAATCGTGTTGGGTTCACCCCCTCACGGGTTCAAATCCCGTATCCTCCGCTCTCTTAGGCGGCGAGTGCTCGTGAAGAGCACTCGCCGCCTTCTTTGTGCCTTACGGGGACACCCCGCACCCCGGGTCCAGAAAGGCGCCGAACTTCAACGTTCGGCGCCCTTCTGGCGTTAACGTTGCATGATGCTGCCCGAAGACCTGATGCTGCTGTTCCTCGACGAGGTGGCCGGCGGGGTGCGGATGGACTCGACGTCGGTCCAGAACTCGCTCGCGGGCGCGGTGCTGCTGGAGTTGGTCAACTCCGGGCGGGTGGCGTTCGAGGCGGACGGCAAGAGGCTCGCTGCGGTCGACGCGGCGCCGTTGACCAACGCGTTCCTGCAGGAGTCGCTCAGCAGGATCACCAAGCCGATGAAGCCGCAGCGCGCGGTGGAGAAGCTGCGGAACCACGTGAAGGACAACGTGATGGCGCAGCTCGACGCGCGCGGCGTGTTGAAGGTCGAGAAGACCAAGATTCTCGGGATCTTCCCGTCGAAGACCTACACGCTCAACGATCCCGGTGTGGTCAGCGAACTTCGGCGTCAGGTGGGCGAGGTCGCGCAGGGGTACCGGGCACCGGACGAACGATCGGGAGCGCTGATCTCCTTGCTGTACGCGGTGAAAGGCGTGCACAAGGTGTTCCAGGGCGACAAGCGCGAGATGAACGCGCGGGCCAAGGAGATCTCGGCCGGGAACTGGGCCGGGGTCGCCGTGAAGAAGGCGATCGAAGCGGTGCACGCCGCGACCACAGCGGCGGTGGTGGCTTCCACGGCCGCCTTTTCGGGGGGCGGTTCCAACTGATGCTGCACGAAGACTTGATGCTGCTGTTCATCAACGAGCAAAACAGCAAACTGCGGGTCGACTCCTCGTCGGTGGAGAACGCGCTCGCGGGCGCGGTGCTCATCGAACTGGTGAACTCGGGTCGCGTCGCGTTCGAGCCGAACGGCAAGAAGCTGGAGGTCGTCGATCCGACGCCGTTGAAGGACTCGTTGCTGCAGGAGTCCGTGTCGAGGATCGACAAGCCGATGAAGCCGCAGAAAGCGGTGGAGCGCCTGCGGAAGAAGGTGCGCGACAACGTGAGCGCGCAGCTGGAAAGCCGTGGCGTCGTGCAGGTGAAGCCCCGGAAGGTGTTCGGGATCTTCCCGGCGAAGAGTTACGTGATCACCGACGAGCGCGCGTCCGAACGGGTGCGGAAGGCGGTCGGTGAGGTCGTGCACGGGTACCGCGGGGCCGATGCGCACACGGGGGCGTTGATCACGCTGCTGTACGCGGTGAAGTCCGTGCACAAGGTGTTCGAGGACGACAAGCGCGAGATGAACAAGCGGGCCAAGGACGTCGCCGCCGGCAACTGGGCGGGTGACGCCGTGCGCAGGGCGGTCGAGGCGATCCAGGCCGGTGTGGTGGCCGCGACGGCCGCTGCCGCCGCCGCGTCACAAGGTGGATGACACGTGCTGCCAGAGGACCTGTTGCTGCTGTTCGTCGACGAGCGGACAGGCCAGGCGCTGGCTGGGCCGGAGGCTGTCGAGAACGCGCTCTCCGGCGCGATGCTGATCGAGCTCGTGCACTCCGGGCGCCTCGCCTACGACCCGAACGGCCTGCAGCTCTGGGTCCCTGACCCGACGCCGTTGCCGCACCCGCTCCTGCACGAGTCGCTGGTCCGCCTGCGAGCGCCGCTGACCCCGCGGCGGGCCGTGCCGCGAATCCGGCGTCACGTGCGGGACAACGTGATGGCGGGGCTGGAGGCGCGCGGCGTCCTAGCTGTGGAGAAGCGGATCTTCGGTGGCTTCGTGATCCGCGACCCGGCGGTGGCGGGCGAGGTGCGCACGGCGGTCGGCAGCACGCTGTTCGGGCACCGCGCTCCCGATGCGCGCAGCGGAGCGTTGATCTCGTTGTTGCACGCGGTGAAGTCCGTGCACAAGGTGTTCAGCGGCGGCAAACACGAGCTGACCGCTCGTGCGAAACAGCTCGCCGACGGGTGTGCTCCTGCTGTAGCGGCGATTCACGCCGCCGTAGCCGCGGAGATGGTGGTCGCGACAGTGGCCGCCACCTCAGAAGGACGACTTCTGAGGTGACGGCCACTGAGCGGTCGGGCTGGGCGGTTCTACTTCTTCAGGCAGTCGAGGATGTCCTCGAGCGCGAACACGAGCTTGTCGATGTTCGCGTCACCCGTGGACGGGCGGGCGCGGACGATCTGCGGGTCGTGGTCGCTCGCCTGGTCGGCGAACTCGGCGTTGATGTGCACCACGTCGTAGCTGAAGCGCGTGATGTTCTTGCTCAGCACGAGGTGGTCGAGCGTCTGCGAGTTGCCCTCGAAGACGTAGCTGTACCGCTCGTTCGCGGGCAGCGTCTCGATCAGCGCCTTGAGGTTGCCGTCGCCGGTGAGGGCCTTGACGGCGGGTGAGAACTGGTAGTCGTTCAGGTCGCCCGCGAGCACCACGTTGGCGCCCTTGTCGATCGCGCGGATCTGCTCGGTGAACGCCTTCAGCGCCGCGGACTGCTTGGCGCGCTGCACCTCGGAGGACCGGTTCGGCGGCTGGTTGCGGCCGTGGATGGCCTCGTCGCCGCCCTTGGAGTTGAAGTGGTTCGCGACCACGAAGACCGTGCGGCCGCGGAACTTGAACTCACCGGCGAGCGGCTTGCGGCTGTTCGCCCACGCGTCGTTCAGCGGATCGATCCGGCCAGGTGACACGGAAAGCGCCGCGCGGCCGTTCTTCTTGACGACCTCGACCGCGGTCTTGAAGTCGCCGCCGGGACGGTCCACGAAGGACACTCTCTGCGGGTTGAAGAAGAAGCCGACCCGGATGTTGCCGCCGGGCTCGCCGCCGTCCTTCAGGTTCTCCGGGTCGATCTGCCGCCACTGGTAGCGCGGGCCGCCCTTGGCGACGATCGCGTCGGAGAACTTCTGCAGCGTCTGGTCGGCCGCGACGACACCGTCGTTGGTCGCGCCGTTGTTGTCCTGGATCTCTTCCAGCACAACGACGTCCGGGCTGCGGAGGTTCGTCGTGACACCTTCGGCGAGCCGGTCGAACTTGCTCTGCGGGTCGGACGGGTCGAGGTTCTCGACGTTGTAGGTCGCGACCGACAGCTCGCTCTCCTTCTGCTGCGCGGTGATCTCGCGCTGCAGGTCGGACGAGACGTGCTGGCCCAGAGTCAGCGCGGCCAGCGTGTAGCCGCCGAAGTTCGTGTACTCGATGGCACCGACGGTCGCGCCGGAGAACACGTCACCGACGTTGGACACCGGCAGCGGGGTCGCCTTGATCTTCAGGCGGCCGCTGTTGGCCTGGTCGTAGGCGGTGTAGGTGGTGCCGCCGCGCAGGTTCTTGTTCTGGTCGGGGTTGACCGTCACCCAGACCTCGCCGAACGCGTTGCTCGGGCCGACCACGCGGGCGTCGTTGACCTGGACCAGCGTGCCCTCGAGGGACTCGAAGTAGTCGAGGCCGTACTTCTCCGGCTCCAGCGGGAGCTGCTCGATGCTGCCGCCGGGCGCGGGCAGGTAGCCGCCGGGGATGTTGCGCACGACGACCGGCGCCGGAACGGGGTTGCCCTTCGACACCGTGAGCGTGGTGGGCTGGGTGATCTCGGTGAGGGTCTGGTTGGACCCCGTCTCACCACCCGGCCGGTACTCCGCGATCGTGCCGCTGACCAGCACGCTGTCGCCGACGGCCACGGTCGGCGCGGTGCCGGCCGTGTAGACGAAGACGCCTTCACTGGTGCGCGGGTCCGCGTCCGGGCTGGTCGTGTCCTGGATCCAGAAGCCGCGGTCACCCGTGGCGCGCGTGCCGGTGACGACGCCGGGGACGTTGGTGACCTTCTGGCCGAGCAACGGCGAGATGCGCGTGACGCCCTGGATGTCGTGGATGCGCTTGTCGCCGGGCACGGGGTCCGGGTCGGGATCCGGGTTGCCGCCGCCCGGGGTCTCGCCCTTGGAGTTGGTCGGGTTCGGGTCGCCGACCTTGAAGTCGGTGGCGTTGTCGTCGGTGTCGCCGAGCTCGATGTTGCGGAACGCCGAGGTGGTGTTGCTCAGGGCGTTCGTCGCGGTGCCCTCACGCACGACCGCCGTGCCGTAGCCGACGAGGTCCTTGATGCGCGGGTCGGCAGCGCAGTCCGCCGCCGTCTTGCAGGTGAGCGCCGCGGTGCCGTTGACCAGCGCGATGGTGCCGCCGGTGCCGCTCATCGCGATGGTGCCGGTGGCGTCCGGGGCAGGCAGGTCGACGGTGCCGCCGGTGCCCTTGGCCTCGGCGACGAGGAACGTCTTGCCGGGCGCGATCGACCCGGTCAGCGGAGTGACGCCCCACTGCGTGCTCGCGCCGGGCGTGGCCGAGATGTACTGGACGCTGTAACCGTCCAGGCTGATCGCCGAGGCGCTCTTGTTGGCGAGCTCGACGAAGTCCTGCTTGAGCGTGGCGCCGGAGTTGCCGCCGCCTCCGTAAACCTCGGAGATCAGCGCGTCTGTGCTGGGAGCGGCGACAGCGGGTGCGGCGGCGAGTACGAGCGCCACCACCGCTGTCCCGACGCCGGGCAGGGTGGGTCTCAAAACTTCCTCCAGGGGATGCGGCGGACCGACGCATCTTTCCCCGATCAGGTGATGTTTGGAAGGCGTTGTTACTAACGGTTAACCGGTTGGCCCATCAATGATCACTCGAACAAGTGTTCGATCATGGTGTATGCTCGCATTCGGAACGCCGGCCGGTGGTCCCCTCCCAGGCACCGGCCGGCGTCCCTACGTTCAGAGGCATGCTGGACTACGAGCGCCGCTGCGCCGAGATCATCAACCAGACCTCGCTCCTCGTGTCGTCGCTGGATGGCGCGGACCTCTCGATCGCCGTGCCGTCGACGCCGGACTGGACGCTGAACCAGCTGGTCCGCCACGTCGGCCACGCGCACCGGTGGGCCGATCTGATGATCCGCGAGCGGGTCACGGAGATCCCGTACGACCGCAACGGCGCCCTGGAGCTGGCCTCGTACGCCGGCGAGAAGGCCTCCGACGTCATCCCGTGGCTGGTGGAGGGTGCCGCCTCGTTGTCGGAGGCGCTGCTGGCCGTCGACCCGGATCTCATGATCGCGACGATCGGCGGCCACCCCGGACCGCGCGTGTGGTCGCGCCGGATGACGCACGAGACCGTCCTGCACCGCTGGGACGTGGCGAACGCGCTGGGTGCGCCGTTTTCCCTGGGTCCCGAGGTCGCGCGGGACACGCTCTCGGAGTGGACCGCACTGGCGTTGCCTTACGCGTTCATGCGCTGGCCTGCGGAGACCGCTCCGCTGTTGGGGCCGGGGCGGACCGTGCACCTGCACGCGACCGACGTCGAGGCCGAGTTCGTGATCGATCTCACGGGGGCTTCGCCGGTGGTGCGGCAGGGGCACGAGAAGGCCGCGGTGGCGTTGCGCGGTCCGGTCGTCGAGCTGGTGCTGGCGGTGTACCGGCGGCGGCCGGTGGAGGGGCTGGAGGTGTTCGGGGACGCCGAGCTGCTCGGCCTGTTCCTCGATCGGGTGCGCTTCTGAGACGCGTGCTCAGAAGACCCGGCGTTTGAACCGCCACACGACGAGTGCGAGCAGCGCCGCGGCCAGGCCGGTGAAGATGGCGGTCTCCACGAGCTGGAACGTCCAGAACCGTTCGGCCGGCTGGTACTCGATCCACTGCTGCACGCCCCGTTCGTGCAGATATGCGCTGAACTTCACGCCTTGCTTCTCCGCGGCGGAGTACATCATCACGGAGTCGTAGAGCGAGAGGGGGCGGCCCGACGAGTCCACGTAACCCGTCGAGATCGTCCAGTCGAGGTGGCTGCCGGTCGACATCCGCGGATTGCCGGGGTCTGCGGGGTCGTCGGCGGCCACGAGTTCCACGAGACGATGCGGTTCCTGGTAGTTCGGCCGCAACCAACCCATCACGAACACGCGGACCGCGAGGAAGGCGCCGAGGGCGACCGCGAGTGCGGGCAGACTGCGGCGCAGCACCGCGCCCGCTGCCGTGGCGGCGGCGAACGCGAACAGCCCGTGCCCCGCGGGGACGAGCCCTTCCAGGTCGAACGCGTCAGCCCCGAATCGGCCGTCGAGAACGTCTATCGGCTGCCGGTACCACGTGATCAGGGCCGAGAAGACGCCGGTGAGCAGCGCCGTCGCCAGGCCGAGGGCACCCAGTTTGACCGCCAGCCAGCGCATCCTCGGCACGGACTGGGTCAGGGCGAACTGCCAGGTGCCGGCCTCCAGCTCGCGGGCCACCAGCGGTGCGCCGAAGAACGCGCCGATCAGGAACGGCACGAGGCTGAACAGGTTCAGCATCTTGGAGGCGTACCCGTGTTCCTCGTTCAACCGCCTGATCGCGGTCGAACACGTCTCGGAGAGGTCGGCGCCCAGGCACTGCCCGGCACCGCCGGGGAACAACGAGTGCATCTGCAGCCCGACAGCGAGCAGGAACGCTCCGATCACCGCCACCAACAGGCCGAGCGCGTACACCTCGGCGCGGTGTTGCCGCCAGGTCAGCCAGGTCATGCCGGCACCTCCGCCATGGTCGTGGGCTCGACGTCCTGGCGCGCGGGCCAGCGCAGGTAGGCCAGCACCAGGTCCTCCAGTCCCACCGGGCTCGCCTGCCAGCCGGGAGCCGCCGGCAAACCGCCGTCGCGCACGAGCAGCGTCGTGTGCCGTTCGCTGTGAGTGGCCTCCACGACCGTGCCGGCCTTGTCGACGTCCGTGGTCGTGCGCGGACCGACGAGCAACCGGTGCTCCCCCACCAACGTGTCGATGTCACCGGCGAGCGTCACCCGGCTGTGGTTGAGCACGATCAGGTGATCGCAGACGCGTTCCAGCTCAGGCACGACGTGCGAGGAGAACAGCACGGTCATGCCGTCGGCGGCGACCGCCCCCATCAGGGCTTGGAGGAACTCCAAGCGGGCGACCGGGTCGAGGCTGGCCATGGGTTCGTCCAGCACCAGCAGGTCGGGACGCTTGGCCAGCGCCAACGCCAGTGCGACCTGAGCCTGCTGGCCACCGGAGAGCGCACCGGCCTTGCGGTCGAGCGGGATCTCCAGCCGCGCCAGCCGCCGTTCGGCCAGACCCTGGTCGAAGCGCAGGTTGCACGAGCAGCCGAGGCGGAGCAGTTCCGCGACGGTGAAGTGCTTGTAGAGCGGGTGGTCCTGCGCGAGGAACCCGATGCGGGACAACACCTGCGGGGTGTTGGTGGCGGGAGACTGGCCGAGCACCTCGACGCTGCCGGTCGTGGGTGCGAGCAACCCCACCACCAGACGCAGGAACGTGCTCTTGCCCGCGCCGTTGGGACCCACCAGGGCGGTGACCCGGCCGGCGGGAACGGCCAGGGAGCAGTCGCGCAGCGCCCACACCTTGCGGTAGCGCTTGCCCAGACCATCGGTCCGGAGCGCGTATTCGGTTGCTGTCATGCGATGTTCTCATTCTTCGCTTGGTTGACGGCTGCGGTGAAGAGCGCGTTGATCGCCTGCTCGTCCAGACCGGCGGCACGCGCCCGGCCCAGCCAGGTCTCCAAACCGCGCTGCAACGAGGTGTAGGTCGCGGGCGAGATGGTGGCGGCCGGAGTCTCGTTGACGAAGGTGCCCGTCCCCGGACGCCCGGTGACCAGCCCTTCCTGCTCCAGCTGCCGGTAGGCCTTGGCCACCGTGTTCGGGTTGATCGCCACGGTCTCGGCCACCTCGCGGATCAACGGCAGCCGATCGCCGTGCTTGAGGAAGCCGAGCAGCACGGCCTGACGCACCTGCTGGACGAGCTGCAGGTAGGGCGGCACACCCGATCCGCTGTCGATCCGGAAGACGAACATGAGCTCCCCTTTACTGCTTTACTAGGAACCTAGTAAAGCAGTAAAGATCGACACCCGGCAATGGTCGGCGAGAAGTTCCCGGAGATCGACAGGTCGTCAGCAAAGCGCACTCCGTCGACTCCTACGCGGGTGAGACAGCCGCGGAGCTGGGCCCGTGGCTGACCAGACCGTCGCCGACGACTCCGGTGCGGAGTGGACGGTCGACCTCAGCGGGGACGCCGGGTTGCTGGATGAGTTCCTGGGCACGATGAGGTTCTGAGAACGCAAGAAGGGCCCCGGATCGCTCCGGGGCCCTTCGTCAGCGGTGGCGGTGGGATTTGAACCCACGGAGGCGTTAACCTCACACGCTTTCGAGGCGTGCTCCTTCGGCCGCTCGGACACGCCACCGGTAAGAACCATACAGGGGCCGATCCAGTGGGTTAACGCTGGGTCCGGAAGAAGCGTTCGAGCAGGTCAGCGCACTCGGCTTCGAGCACACCGCCGTAGACCTCCGGCCGATGGTTGAGCCGGCGGTCGCGCACGACGTCCCAAAGCGACCCCACAGCCCCGGTTTTGGGCTCCCAGGCGCCGAAGACGAGACGGGAAACACGGGCGAGCACCAACGCGCCGGCGCACATCGTGCACGGTTCCAAGGTCACCGCGAGGGTGCAGCCGTCCAGCCGCCAGCCGTCGCCGAACTTCGCGGCCGCCGCCCGCAGCGCCAGGATCTCCGCGTGCGCCGTGGGGTCGCCCGTCGCCTCACGTGCGTTGCAGGCTTCGGCGAGCACGGAGCCGTCCGGTGCGAAGACGACCGCGCCGATCGGGACGTCGGTGCCCGCGTTGGACGCCGCGCGCAGAGCCGCGCGGACCATGTCCTCTGAGGTGGGGATCACGCCTGGATCGTGTCGAGCAGCTTCGTGAACTCGTCGATGAAGCCGATGCGCTGGGCGATCATCTGGAGCTGCTCGTCCGGGTAGAGGTCGACCTCGTCGACGATGATCTGGAGTTCGTGCGAGGGCATGCCGAGGTCGCTCAGCACGCCGAGGTCGCCCTCCGGCCAGAGCTCGGTGTCTTCCTCGTCCGGTGGCTCGACGCGCAGGAGGTCCAGGACGTCGGCGGCGATGTCGTAGTCGAGGGCGGCGGCCGCGTCGGAGAGCAACAGGGCCACGCCGCCGGGGACCGGGCGCAGGATGATGAAGAACTCGTCATCGACGGCCAGGAGGCCGAACACCGCGCCGGTCGACCGCAGTTGGCGCAGCTGTGTGATCGCCGCGTCCAGCTCCGACAGCGCGGAGCTGTCCATCCTGTTGCACCGCCAGCGGCCGTCCTCTCGGACGACCGCGACCGCGAAGCCGTTGACCGGCTCCTGCTGTGTCATGTGCACACCGTAGGGCCCAGACGACCTTCCCGGTAGCCGAGGTGGTGGCACCATCGATAGATGAGCACAACTACGCCGGACCCACGTCTCGCCGGATTGCTCGAAGGGGCCCGCGCGCTGCAGCCCCGCACGGTGGCACTGCGGCGCCAGGTCCACCGACACCCTGAACAGGGACTTCAGAACCCCAAGACGCAGGCGGCGATCCTGCACGCGTTGGAGGGGTTGCCTGTCAAGGTCACGAAGGGCGAGTCGACGACCTCGGTCGTGGCGGTGCTCGAAGGCGAACGGCCAGGGCCCACGGTGCTCTTGCGCGGCGACATGGACGGCCTCCCGCTCCAGGAGGAGACCGGGCTGCCTTACGCGTCCGAAGTGGACGGCAACATGCACGCCTGTGGGCACGACACGCACGTGGCGATGCTGGCGTCGTCCGCACGACTCTTGGTGGACCGGCGGGACGCGTTGCGAGGCAACGTCGTGTTCATGTTCCAGCCGGGCGAGGAGGGCTATCACGGCGCCCGGTACATGATCGAGGAAGGCCTGCTGGACAACGGCGTGGAAAAGGCGTTCGCACTCCACATCACGTCCACGACGAAGTCCGGCGTGGTGACCTCCCGCCCCGGCCCGATCATGGCCTCCGCGGACTCGTTCCACATCCACGTGAAGGGCCGCGGCGGCCACGGCGCGATGCCGCACAACGCTCTGGACCCGGTACCGGCCGCCGCGGCGATGGTCGGCGCGATCCAGACGATGCTCGGCCGCCGCGTCAGCGTGCACCAGCCGGCTGTGGTGACCGTCGCGCAGATCAAGGCGGGCACGACCACGAACATCATCCCCGAGGTGGCGACGCTCGACGGGACGATCAGGACGCTGTCCGAGGACACCCGCAGGCTGGTCCACAAGGAGCTCAAGCTGGTCGTGAAGCACACGGCCGCCGCGTACGGGTGCCACGCCGAGGTCAGCATCG
The DNA here is from genome assembly GCF_033949945.1 of Lentzea miocenica. Taxonomy (NCBI): domain Bacteria; kingdom Bacillati; phylum Actinomycetota; class Actinomycetes; order Pseudonocardiales; family Pseudonocardiaceae; genus Lentzea; species Lentzea miocenica. The sequence goes on along the minus strand of NZ_JAXAVW010000014.1, from coordinate 226,282 downwards.
TGCCGGGCTATCCGGTGACGGTGAACGACGACCAGGTCGGGACGCACGTGGTGGACCTGGCGGCGAAGGCGATGGGGCCGTCGTGGAGCGAGCCGATGCACGATCCGTTGATGGGTGCCGAGGACTTCTCCTACGTCTTGCAGAAGGTGCCGGGGGCGTTGGCGTTCCTCGGGGCTTGTCCGCGTGGGATTGATTTGGAGGAGGCCGCGCCCAACCACTCGAACCGGGTGCTGTTCGACGAGGCGGCGATGGAGCACGGGGTGGCGATGTACGCGGCGTTCGCGCTGGACGCCCTCCGCTGAATACCTCTCCTCATCCAGAAACCGATTCCCCTTGGAGGTCCTCCAAATTGGAGGGCCTCCAAGGAGAATCACCCGTTCGAGCGAATAAACGGCGCTGAACTGCGGAGATGGCCGCCCTTAACAGCAAATAATTGCACCGGAAGATCCTTCGCGGTAAAGATGTGCCATACACGCCGATGTGTTCGGCACAATCATCGAATGACGGAGTTGTGCAATGACGCAACCTTTCACGCTGGCGCATGCCTTGGTGGTGGCGATGACCTTCGGCTTCACGGGGTGGCTGATCGAGCGCGGCCAAGAACCGCCCTCAGCACTGCTCATCACCTTCGCTGCTCTCGCGGGCACGGTTGTGGTGACCAGAGTGAGCTGGCAAGGCGCACTGGTCGTTGTACGACGTCTGGCCGGTGGCGCCTGACCAGGCGCGTAGGTCCGCGCACGTGTCGCACGGAATGATGGGCGCGTGCGAGACGTGTGCGTGATCGGACTGGGACTGATCGGCGGCTCCGTGCTGCGGGGCGCCAAGGCTGCCGGCCGCACGGTGTGGGGTGCGACGGCGAGCAAAGAGGACGCGGACAAGGCGCGCGCTGAGGGCTTCGACATCACGACGGTGGACGAGGCCCTCGGCCGGAATCCGGAGGCGCTCGTCGTCCTTGCCGTGCCCATGCCCGCCCTCCCGGATCTGCTGCGCAAGGTGCCCGCGCACACCCGCCTCACGGACGTGACCAGCGTCAAAGGGCCTGTCCACGACGCTGTGCACCGGTACGCCGCCAACACGCGCTTCGTCGGCGGGCATCCGATGGCGGGCACCAGCAAGAGCGGGTGGGACGCGGGCAGCGCGAATCTCTTCGAAGGCGCTGCCTGGGTTGTCACGCCGGAGGAGGCGGACGACCACCTCAACGACGTGATGCGGCTGGCGCTCGACCTGAAGGCGCACGTCGTGCCGACTACGCCGGAGGAGCACGACGAGGCGGTGGCGCGGATCAGTCACCTGCCGCACATCATGGCGGCGATCCTGGCGGCGGTCGGGGCTGACGGCGGGCCGTTGGCGATGGCGCTCGCGGCGGGCAGTTTCGGGGACGGCACGCGGGTTGCGGGCAGCAGGCCGGAGCTCGTCCGCGCGATGTGCGAGGGGAACCGGGACGCGCTGCTGATGGCCGTTGACGACGCTCTTGGCAGGCTCGGGGCGGCGCGAGGATCGCTCGCGTCCACGGGTGGGCTCGCGAAGACGATCGAGGCCGGGCACGAGGGCAGGAACGCGCTGGTCAGCCAGCCGCAGCGGACGAAAATCACGATCGACCTGACCAAGCCAGGGGCGCTGGCGGCGCTGCGGAACCTTGGGTCGCGTGGCGGACGCGTGGTTGGGCTGAACGGAAGCACCGCCGAAGCGGAAACATCGTAGGGTCTCCGGGTGGATCGACGGACGCTCGCCGGTGGGCTCGGTGGACTCGCGCTCGTCATCGCCGCCGTGGTGGCGCTCCGGACAGGCGATGCACCTGACACGTTGAAGCGTGAGATCGACGACGGCGTCGAGGTCGTGCAGCAGCAGGATCCGATGAAGCCGGCCAACCCGCGGGCTCAGGCGTTGGACGTGGACGCGCTGCAGATCGCGTGGAACGGCTCCGCGTCGGCGTACGAGGTGCGGTGGAACGGCAACGAGCAGCTCGTGCCAGGGCCCGAGGTCGAGCTTGTCGGGCTCAACCCCGATCAGCGGACCGAGGTCGAGATCCGCGCGGTCAGCGCGACGGGCAAGCGGTCCGAGCCGCTCACCATCGCCGCGACGCCGAAGGACCTCTACGACGACAAGTGGGACGACCAGCTCGTCGGGCAGACCGACAGGTTCGACGGGCCGGAGTCGCTGGACCCGCGCAAGTGGCGGGTCGAGGCGGAACCGGAGTGCCTCGGGTTGCGGCCGTTCGGGCAGAGCAAGCGCATCGACGTCGACTGCTCGATGGCGGCGTTCCAGTCGAACACGCCGGTCAGGTTCGGGGTGCCGGCGAGTGACGGCGCGGTCGGGCGGGCGATCATCAGCGTGGCCGGTGCCGTCGAGTCGAGTCACGTGCGGCTGACGCTGCTGCCGGACCCGTGGCAGTACCTGAAGGAGACCGACGTCCAGCCGCGTGGCGCGGTCAGCCTCGACATCACGACCCAGGGCACGCGGATCATCGCGGACGCCGATCTGCCCCGCACCGACAAGCAGGTCACGCTCGGCGACTCGCAGATCACCGGGCTCGTGGCGGGTGTGCGGCACCGGTGGGAGATGCGGGTGCTGCCGGACGCGGTGGTCGCGCTGAGGGACGGTGTCGTGGTCGCCTACGAGGCCGTTGCGATCAAGACGCCGCTGGTGCACCCCCGAATCCGGATCGACGGCGGCGGGTTCCTGGACTCGTTCGGTGTCGGCGGCGTGCCGGAACGGGCCGTGCCCACCGAGGTGATCCCACTTCTGCCGGAAACCGAGGTGCCGCAGGACGCGGTCGCGGCGAAGGTCGTCACGGCCGAGCCGGGCAACCAGGTCAGGGTCGTCGACATCCCGGTCAGCGCCAAGAGGATCGCGGTCGCGCCCCCGGCTCAGCTCGTGGTCATCCGCAAGCCCGAAAGCCGCCCCGGCACCCTGCCGAAGCTCGCGGACAGGCCCGCCGGCATCAAGACCGGCGGGCCCAGGCTGCACGTCATGCACGACGACGGCACGAAGCCCCCACAACCGTTGCCGCGCAAGGGACGCATCCTCGTCACGGCCGAGATCAACGCCATCGGGCACCGCGGCATCGAGCTCGAACTGAACGGCAAACGGATCGTCGCGCTGCCCACCAACGAGCAGGGCTCCGCGGTCCCAGGCCGGCACGAGTTCTGGCTCGACGCGAAGGTCCTGGGGCCGGGGGCGAACGCTCGGCTCAAGCTCAGCGTCCTTCCGGCGGACCATGGCGAACCCGTTATCACCGAAACCGTGTTCGAGCTGGGCAAAACGCCTTAGCGTGACCGCTATGAAGCGGGTCGCCTTCGCTGTCGCAGGCATCGCGCTGGTGGTAGGCGTGATCGTGCTGCGCGACACCGGCGGTAGCTCCGACCTGCCCACCGCTCCCCCGCCGCCGACGAAGCTCAAGCCGTTCGTCGCGGAGCAGCTGCTGGTGCCGAGCCCGCAGGGCCGCCCGAGCACGCCGGCCAACGTCGTCGCGCGCGCCGGTCACCACAAGATCCAGCTCAACTGGACCGGCGACGCCCCCGCGTACGAGGTGCGCTGGGGCGAGCGGACCAAGCTCGTGACCAGGCCGGGCACCCAGCTCAACGGCCTGGAGAACGAGCGCGAGCAGCAGATCGACATCCGCGCGGTCGACTCGTTCGGCCAACGCTCCCAGCCCGCCCGCACCAAGGCGACACCGCGCGCCGACAACGCCCCCTACACGTTCGTCGACCGCTTCGACGGCTCGGACGAGCCCGACCTGCAACGGTGGCGGCTCACCAAACGCACCGACTGCGCCCGCGCGACCTCGGGCGACGAGGAAGACCACGACCGGCTCGTGATCAGCAGCAGCTGCGGCACGCGGGCCGTGACGTTGAGGTCCCGCACGCCGTTCGTCCGCGGCGACGACGACAGCAGGCTCGTGGTCGAGACCGACGCCCCCGGCACCGGCGGCAAGCTGCTGTTCGACCTCGTGCCGGGACCCGTCAGCGTCCAGGGCGAGCCGGTGCTGCCCGGCGCCGTCCGCGCCTCGGTCTCCACGGACGTCTCCGGCAACTCGATCGTCGAGCTCGTCCCGGACGGCACGATCACCAAGGCCATCCCGGCCGCGGTGCCAGGCGTGACCGTGCGCTGGGAAGTCGTGCTCACGAAGAACGGCACGCAGCTCGTGCGCGACGGCGATGTCGTCGCCACCTCGCCGTTCGTGCCGCAGTGGCGTGAGGCGACGGCACTGATCGGCGTCGCGGCGCTGGCCGGCGACCGGATCCGCGCGGGCATCGACCTCATCGGCTACCGGACCGCCAAGGCCGACGCACCGCCCGCCGCCCCGACACCGCAGGTCCGCGTGGACGGCCCCGCCAGCACCAGCACCCACCCGATCGCCGACGTCACCGCGGGTCAGCTGCGGATCGCGTTGATCCCGTCGCGAGAGAGCCCGCCCGTCACGGCCGTGAAGATCAACGGCGTCGAGGTGCCCCTGCGCCCGGCCGTCGAGGGCACGCCGTGGAAGCCCGGCGCGGAGTACCCGGCCATCGCCGACCTGCCCAAAGAGGCCTTCACCGACAACCTCAACGTCCAGCTCGTGACCACCGAGCGCATCCAGGTCACCCACACCGACGTCGAGCTGACCGGCCCCAAGAGCCCTCCGCAACGCCAGTCCGGCACGCCTCTGGTCGACGCACGGCCGTTGCTCGCCGACCCGGTCCCCGAAGTCCTGGACGCCGGCGGCCAGCCCATCGAGAACGGCGCCGCCTTCAACCGCGGCCGAGTGGTCCTGGAAGTCCGCATCAACGCCCTCGACGCGGCCGTGGCAGGCCTCGCCGGGTTCGAGGTCAGGCTCGACGGCACCCACGTCGCCACGGTCCCGACCACGGCCGACGGACCAGCAGCGGCAGGCCGGTGGCGGATTTCACTCAACACGGGCTCCCTGTCCGCCGGGGCGCACGCCATCGAGGTGAAGGCGTTCAGCACCGATTCAGAGGTGCACCCCGAAACGGGCTACGTTCCTTTTTTGCTGAAGCCGTAACTGGCGCAAGATGGGGGCATGGCTCGCGCACTGATCATCGACGCCGCCCGCACGCCGTTCGGCAGGTACCGGGGAGGTCTGTCCGGCATCAGGGTGGACGACCTCGCCTCGCTGCCCATCGTCGACCTGCTGCGCCGCTATCCCGGCCTCGACCTGGCCAGGATCGACGACGTGCTGCTGGGCGACGCGAACGGCGCCGGCGAGGACAACCGCAACGTCGCCCGCATGGCCGCGCTGCTGGCCGGTCTGCCGGTCTCCGTGCCGGGCGTGACCCTGAACCGGCTGTGCGCCTCCGGCGGTGAGTCGATCATCCAGGGCGCACGGGCGTTGGCCGCGGGCGATGCGGATCTGATCGTTGCCGGTGGTGTGGAAGGGATGTCGCGGGCGCCGTTCGTGACGGCCCGGCCGGACAAGGCCTTCCCCGACCGCATGGAGACCGTGTCGACGGCTTTGGGCTGGCGGCTGGTGAACCCGCGGATGCCGAAGCACTACACCGTGCCGTTGGGGCTGGCCGCCGAGAACGTGGCTCACGAACTGGGCATCACGCGCGACCAGATGGACACCTTCGCGCTGCGCTCACACCGCCGTGCCGCTGCCGCGTGGGATGCCGGTGTGCACGAGGGTTTCGCGTTTCCGGTGCAGTTGCCGGACGGGACGACGATCCGGCGCGACGAGAACGTCCGTGCGGACACCAGCGTTGAGAAGCTCTCGAAGTTGAAGCCGGCGTTCTCGGAGAACGGATCGGTGACGGCGGGCAACGCGTCGCCGCTGAACGACGGAGCTTTGGCCGCTTTGCTTGGCACGGAAGCGATCGCGGCCGAGTTGGGCGTGGCGCCGTTGGGTGAGGTGCTCGGCAGCGCGACCACGGGTGAGGAGCCGCACCGGTTCACGATCGCGCCGGTGTCCGCGATCCGGAAGTTGTTGAAGCGCCTGCATCTCGAAGCGGCGCAGGTCGACCTGTGGGAGATCAACGAGGCGTTCGCCGCCATGGCGCTGTCGGTGTTGCACCACCTCCCGGAGATCGACCGCGAGAAGGTCAACGTGCACGGCGGCGCGATCGCTTACGGACACCCGTTGGGCGCGTCGATGCCACGCGTGATCATCGATGTGGCGCGGCACCTGCGGGCACGTGGTGGTGGCGTTGGGATCGCGGCCGCGTGTGTGGGTGTCGGGCAGGGCGTGGCGGTCGCGGTTCGCGTCTAACCCTTGGGGTGCAGGATGTCGCGGGCCTGTTCGGCCGCGCGGACGATGCTCTCCGACACGAAGTCGAGGAACCGCGAGATGTTCTCCAGGCGGTCGGCCGCCGGGGTGCCGGAGCCGAGGACGCCGACGCCCTGCCGTGCGGCGTCGGCGAGCTTGGACGTGCCGGCGGCGCTGGCGATCATCGACTGGTACCAGATGTCGCCCTCGTCGACGACGTAGCGCTCACGGCGGCGTTCGTCGCGCTCACGGCCGATCAGGCCCTGGCTTTCGAGGTACGACATCGCCTTGGACACGGACGCCGGACTGACCTGCAGGTGGTTGACCAGTTCTGACGCGGTGAGGCTGCCGGAGTCGGTCGCGTAGAGGCTGGCGAGAGCCCTGGCCGTCATCTTGGGCAACCCCTGCGCGATGAAGATCTCGGAGAACGCCTCCTCGAACTCCCGCACCGCCTCGGGGTCGCGCCCGTCGGCCCGTTCAGGCGTCTGCCGGCCTCGGGGCGCGGCCTGCTTGCGCCGTTGCGCACGGCGTTCGGTGGCGAGGTGGGCGAGATCGGCCTTGTAGCCGGCCGGACCGCCGTTGCGCATCACCTCGCGCGTCACCGTCGAGGTGGGGCGGTCGAGCGCACGGGCGATCTCCGCGTAGGCGAGGCCGTCGGCCAGGCCGATGGCGATCTGCCGGCGCTCCTGCTGGGTCAATCGGCCTCCTGGCATGCCGGGAGCATAGCTTTCACCTTCATCCCATTGCAACAGTCGTTGCGTTAGATCTCATCTCCATTGCAACAGTTTGGATGCTTTGACGTGCAGTTACTCGACTTCAACGCAACAAGCTTGTTGTCGGAATCCGTGAACGCAACGTAGCTTTTCGCTCATCAGAAACAACGAGCCACAGGAGCCAGAGATGCAGACCTTCGCCACCACCGCCCCGATCGCCGCTCTCCTCGACATCCCCGCCGGGCGCGTTCAGTTCATCGCCGCCGACCGCGACGACACCGCCGTCGACATCCGCCCCACGAACCCCTCGAAGAGCCGCGACGTGAAGGCCGCCGAGGACACCGAGGTCGTGTTCACCGACGGCGTCCTGCGGATCAGGACGAGCGTGCGGAACCAGCTCCTCGGCGCCTCCGGTTCCGTGGAGATCACCGTCCAGCTGCCCGCCGGCTCGAACGTCGAGGCCAAGGCCGCCGCCGCCGAGTTCCGCGGCGTCGGACGGCTCGGCGACATCGCCTTCGAGGCCGCCCAGAGCGACATCAAGATCGACGAAGCCGCGAACGTCCAGCTGACCACGCAGGCCGGTGACATCGAGGTCGGCCGCCTCACCGGCTCCGCCGAGCTCAAGACCGAGAAGGGCGACATCACCGTCGGCGTCGCCGCCGGACTGTCCGCCTCGCTCGACGCCGGCACCTCCTACGGCCGCGTCCACAACGCCCTCAAGAACAGCGGTACGCCCGACCTGAACATCCGCGCCACCACCGCTTACGGCGACATCACCGCCCGCAGCCTCTGACCACACCAAGAAACTGGGGAGAAGAAACCACCATGAGCACCGCCGACAACTACCAAGCCGCAGAACAACTCCTCCGCCGCGCCGCCCGTCCAGGAGAGCTCGTCGTCGGAGACAAGGTCCGTCCACAGTGGATCGACGGCGGTGCCCGCTTCTGGTACCAGGTCCGGGACGGCGACGATCGCCAGTTCATCGTCGTCGACCCGGCCGCAGGCACCCGCACGCCGGGCTTCGACCCCATGCCGTTCATCGCACCGCCCGGCAACCCGCTGGAGGTCTCGTCCCCGGACGGCAAGGTGGCCGTTTCCCGCCGCGGCCACGACCTCTGGGCCCGCTCCGGCGAACGCGAGTGGGCGCTCACCACCGACGGCGAGCAGGACCACGGGTACGGCTACGGCCCGGACGCCATGAGCTACAGCACGTTGATGCGCAAGTTCGGCCTGCCGCACATGCCACCTGCCCTGGCCTGGTCCCCCGATTCGACCAAGGTCCTGGCCCACCGCACCGACCAGCGCGAAGTCCGCCAGACCCACCTGATCGAGTCACGCCCCGCCGACGGCAGCGCGCCCCGCGTGCACACCCAGCGCTACGCCTACCCCGGCGACCCGGCCATGCCGCTGGCCGAGCTGGTCGTCTTCAACATCCCCGACAACACCGCGGTTTTCGCGCAGACCGAACCGCTGCTCATGCCGGAGTTCTCCCCGATCATGGCCGGTTGGGCGTGGTGGGCCGCGGACAGCTCGGCTGTCTACTTCCTCAGCCGGCCACGCGACCAGCACACCCTGAACCTGAACCGGATGGACGCCCGCACCGGCGAGGTGCGGGTCGTCGTGAGCGAGACCGGCTCCAACCGCGTCGGCCCCAACCAGTTCATGTACGGCCCGCCGATCGTCCGCGTGCTGGACGACGAGGTGCTGTGGTTCTCGCAGCGCGACGGCTGGGGCCACCTCTACCGCTACGACCTGCACACCGGCGAACTCCTCGGCCAGGTCACCTCCGGCCAGTGGCTGGTGCGCGAGATCCTGCACGTCGACGACGGAATCGTGTACTTCACCGCGTCGGGCCTGGTTCCCGAAGACCCGTACCGCCGCACGGTCTGCCGAATTGCCTTGGACGGCACCGGGTTCGCCCGCCTCACGGACGACTCGCTCGACCACGTCGTCACGGTCTCGGAGAACAAGCAGTACTTCGTGGACTCCGCGTCCACTGTGGACACCCTGCCGGTGACCGTGGTCCGCGACTGGTCCGGCAACGTGCTGGTGTCGTTGGAGACCGCCGACATCACCCGGCTGCTCGCCACCGGCTGGACCGCCCCGGAACGCTTCTGCGTCAAGGCGGCGGACGGCCTCACCGACATCTACGGCGTGCTCTACAAGCCGCGCGGCTTCGACCCGTCGCAGAGCTACGCGATCGTGGACAGCGTCTACCCCGGCCCGCAGGTCACCAGGGTCGACCCGTGCTTCGACCCCGGCGGCATGGGCCTGGACGCGGAACCGTTGGCAGCACTCGGTTTCGTGGTGGTCGCGCTCGACGGACGCGGCACCCCCGGCCGCAGCAGGGCCTTCCTCGACGTCTCGTACGGCCGCCTGTCCGACGCGGGCAGCCTGGAAGACCACGTCGCAGCACTACAGCAGCTCGCGGCCTCACGGCCGTGGATGGACCTCGACCGCGTCGGCGTGATGGGCCACTCCGGCGGTGGGTTCGCCGCGGGACGGGCGATGCTCGCCTTCCCCGAGACGTTCCACGCCGGTGTGGCGCTGTCCGGCTCGCACGACGCCCGGTACATCGGGCTGGGCTGGGCGGAGTCGTGCGACGGCGCCGACAACCCATCGGCGTGGCTGCGCGCCTCGAACGTCGAGATCGCGGACCAGTTGCAGGGCAAGCTGTTGCTGGTCCACGGGGAGTTGGACGACACGGTCCACCCGGACCACGCACTGCGCCTGGCCGACGCGTTGATCGCGGCCGGCAAGGACTTCGAGATGCTGATCGTGCCGGGTGCCGAGCACCTGTTCATCGACCGGCTGGCCTACGTGCGGACGCGCTGCTGGGACTTCCTGGTGCGCTCGCTGATGGGCGTCGAGCCGCCGGCTTACCGGCCCGCGCCGATCATCATCGACCCGGAGGTGCTGGGCGAGATGATGTAAGTGAGGAACGCCGACCACGCCTTGTCCGAGAGGGGCAGGTGCGTGGTCGGCGTTTTTGCGGGATCGATACAGACTAGAGGACCCCCTGGGGGGATACGGGTCCCACTCCAATCATCTCAAGCAGGTCTGACAATTCTGGGCGCCTCATCAGGGCAGCAGCCTGGAGATCAAGACCCTGGACTCTTCGACATCTAGGGCGAGCTCGTCGATCCCCTTCAGCACCTCGTCGCAGTAGGTCAAGCTGCTCTTGTCCTCGAGGAACAGGGCAGTTCTCGCGTTCTCAAGGAAGATCACCGGTTCGAACTTCTCGAACGACAGCTTCGAGAACGATCCCTCCACACCGGCATGTGCGCCGGCAGCGAGAGGCAGGACGCGCACGGTGACGTACGGGCGCATCGACATCGTCAGGATGTGGAGCAACTGCTCCTTCATCAGGTTCGGCTCGACAACCGGTAGCCGAAGCGCGTTTTCGTGAATGTAGAAGACGAACTCACGACTGCGGTGGAAGACGGCTTGCCGCTGAAGCTTCACCCTCATCATCTCGTCGTGATGGTGCTGCGGCTTCCGCGGCATGGCACGGTCGGACACCGCGCGGACGTAGGCAGCGATCTGCAGTAGGCCGGGTACGAGGACCAACGACCACGAGACGATCTTGTTGGCGTGCCGCTCCTGCTCCATCAAGGTGCGCCCAGGCATCGAGATGCCATCCTCGACGAACTGGAGATAGCCCTTCTCACGGGACTCGTTGAACAACGTGAGAAGGCGCCGGACCTCAGCTGCCTCGACTCTGCAAAGGCCGAGCAGCTGAGCCACCTCGGCCTCGGTGACTCCGCCCTTGCCCTGGACCAGGTCCGAGACCTTGGCTTCTTCCCAGCCCAGCAACTCAGCGATCTGGCGTTGGGTCATTCCAGTGGACCGGATGGCGTCGCGGACGCCATCACCGAACGAGCGGCCGACCACGCTCGAAATTCGTTTCGGCATGGTCGGACGCTAGAAGGCCGAAGCCCTTCCTTCCATCGTTTGGACACGACTCGCCACGAAGGAAGTACTTCTTGGAAGGGTTCTAAATTCGCTTCGAGATCAACGGGTACTCGACGACAAGGCCGTTCGGGTCGACCTTGATGTTCTGCTCGAACCCGCCGCTCTTGAACCGCACGACCGAGACGTCGTCCCCCACCGACACCGTCTTGTAGGTCTGCGTCACGGCCTTCACCGTCAGGTCGGGCAGCGACACCCGCACGACGGGCAGCGCGTGCTCGCCCGGTTCGCGGTGCAGACCGAGCCTGCGGATCGGGATGGCGTTGAACAGGACGGCGAACTGGACGTCGACGTCCAACGCGTCGTTGAACGTCTCGCGTTTGCTGCCCTGGCCGTGGTCGACCAGCCAGGCGCCGTCCTCGGTCCTCGACAGCGAGCACTGGCGCTCTTCGAGGACTGTGGCCGTGCGCAGCAGGAGCCTGTTCACCTGGCCGCTTTCGCCGACGGAGACCTCGAACGAGGCGTTGAACTGCTCGTCGGGGCCGGCGGCGACCAGGCGGCCAGAGGCGCGCAGGCGCTGGTCGCTGGAAAGCAGCAACCGGACCTGCTCGAGCCGTGGCTCGTGAATGCCCTGCCAGGTGATCATCTCTGGCCTGCGGGCAGAAGGAGAGCGGGTCTCTCCGGTGGAGGTGACCCGCCCCGCGTCAGTGGCGTTGAAGGAGTTCACTCATCCACCTGGAAGGATGTCCTTGATCTTCTCGGCAACCGAGTCGACCTGCTCGTCGTGACCGAACTTGCCGCTGACGAAATCCGCTGCGGCGTCCACGCCCTTGTCGACCTGCTCGTGGTGCTCCTGAGCCAGGTCCATGGCCTTGTTCTTGATCTCGTCGAAGTTCATGTGGTGCTCCTCCGCTCCTGACGCAGGGTACCCGAGTGGGGCCCGCGTGGTGATAGCCAGCGATCACGCTAACTGCGCCTGGACAAGTCGGCTCGGTGACAACGAGGATGTCCCCTGCCGCCGCCTGGTCGGCCGCCGTCGCGGCCAGAACCAGGAGGACACGCCACATGACACGGCTCCTGCGTGGAGTTATGTCCGCTGTACTGCTGTTGCCGCTCGTCGCGGTCCCTTCGGCCCACGCCACGGCCGACGTTCAGGGGAAAGCGAAGTTCACGGTGACGACCACGGCCACGAGCGTCGCGGCCAGGAGTGACCGGCGCCCGGTCGCGGGTGGGGTCTACGACCGCAAGGTCGGCAAGACGTTCATCTCGTGGGCCGGCCAGTACGAGGACAGCTACGTCCAGACGTACGACCACCGCAAGTCCACCTGGTCCGCGCCCAACCGGGTCGCGGACGGGGACAAGGACGCGCACAACTACCCGACCATGGTGCAGGCCGAGGACGGGCACCTGCTGATCTTCCGCGGCATGCACAACGTCGAGTTGCGCATGTCCCGTTCGCCCCAGGCCAACTCGGCCGACGGCGTCTGGGAGGAGACCCTGATCTCCAAGAACGCGGCCACGTACCCGATGCCGTTCGTCACGCGGGACGGCACGATCTACGTGTTCTACCGCGAGACGACCCGCGACCTCGACCACGTGACGCCCACGGACACGCGTCCGATGCTTTACGTGGTGTCGAAGGACAACGGCAAGACGTGGAAGACCTCCACGGAACTGACCGGCGACCGGTTCGCGATCGGCTCGACGTCCCGCGCGGACAACATGAACGAGATCTACATCGGTCAGTTGCGCCAGGAGGACAACGGCCGCGTGCGGATCGTCTACACGCTCGCGGGTGGTGGCACCGAAGGACATCTGCACGACCGGTACCACCGCAACATCTACTACACCTGGTTCGACCCGAAGAACCGGCACTTCTACTCGGCGTCCGGCAAGGACCTGGGCACCCAGATCGACGACGCCGACCAGGAGACGCACCTGAAGGTCGCGGAGACCCCGCTGACCGTGCCGAACGGCGTCAAGTCGCCCGACTACATCCAGCAGGTGGGCGCGACGCTGGGCAAGCCGTTCCTGCTGTGGTTCATGGGCGACCCGGACAAGGGACCGCTGCGCAACTACCTGTCCACTTGGAACGGTCGCGGCTGGGAGACCAAGGAGGTCGCACGGGGACTGCGCACCCGTGAGATCGAGCCGGTCGACCTGTTCACCTGGCGCGTGTACGCGACCGAGGACGGCAAGCCGAACGTGAACACCTACCTGGTGCGGTTCGGTCGCTTCTGGTCGCCGGAGGCCGTCATCCCGACGGCCAAGCCGGTGCAGCGCGTCGAGGTCGTGGAGAACTTCCGCGACCCGGCACGGGCGATCTTCTCCGGCGCTTCCTCGAACCGGGACGTCTCGATCGCTGACGGCGACATCAGCGTGGCGGGACTCAGCCGCCGCTGATCGTTGCCAGGAAACGGCAAACGCCCCCAGGACCGGCGCGGACCCTGGGGGCGTTCGTCTAGGAGGTGCTGATTACTCAGGCACCGGCCTTCTTGCGGCGCACCACGAACAGCGCACCGACACCGGCGCCGACGAGCACCAGACCGCCGACCAGCGGCCACAGGATCGAGGCACCGGTCGAGGCGAGGTCGTCCTCACCGCCACCCGGCGCCGGGTTGGCCGGCGTCGTGGAGGTGGTGGTCGGCGTCGTCGACGACGGGGCCGTGGTCGTGGTGGTCGTCGTGGTGACAGGCGTGCTCGGCTCGGACGGCTTGACCTCGAGCTTCCAGTCGGCCTTGGCGTCCTTCTCGACCTTGGCCTTCTGCGGCTGCGCGACGACGAGCGACTGCGCCACGTCTTCCTTGTCCTTGTTGTGCGCGACGAACAGGCGGCCGATCGCGAGCTCGGCCTCGGCCGAGAGCTTGAACGCGGCGTTGCCGGTCGGCGCGTTCGCCGGGACGTTCACGAAGAACTCGGAGACCTTGTCACCAGCGGTCGCAACGGCGAGCTTGTCACCCTGCTTCTGCACCGCGAGCGGGTTGCCGGCGGCGTCGGTGATGGTGACGCCCTCGGGAAGGTCCGCGGTCAGCTTGATCTCGGAAGCCGTGGTCGTGACCTTGAACGGGCCGATCTTCTCGCCGGACTTGCCGGACTTCGAGGCGGGCTCGATGTCCAGCGTCGGCTTCGGCTGCTCCTTGATCTCGTTCTCCGTGGCGTCCTTGACCAGGCGCTCGTACAGCTTGATGACGTCGGGGTCGTTCTTGTCGCCGTCGAGCTCAGCCTCGTCGGAGAAGTGCCAGATCGCGGCCTGCGTGGCGGCGATCGTCTCCTTCTTGTTGAACTGCTTGCCGAACTTCTCCTGGACCTTGTCCATGGACTGTCCGGGGTACGAGTTCGTCAGGATCCAGAGGACCTTGCCCGCGTTGACCTTGAATTTGGTGTTGGGGTTCGGGTGCTTGTCCCACGGCACTTCCTTGAGGGCGTCCCTGTCCTCAAGCGGCGTCGGCAGCTCCACGCAGTAGGTGAGGACGTTCGAACGCTCCGCGTCGCCCTCGATGCGCAGCTTGATGACCGCGGTCCCCTGCTGGTGGTGGTGGTCACCGTTGACGAGGTGGACGTTGAGGCCGTCCTCCTGGCCACCACGGTCCGGCTTGATGATGACGTCGGCAGAGGCCGGAAGCGTCGAGATAGCCAGGAGTGCGGTGGCGCCGAGCAGCGCCGCGCCGATCCTCAACCGGGAAGCCATGGGTCTCCTTGCTCGCTGAAGTTAGCCCGAACGCGTAGAAAGTCAGTCGCCCGCCGGGACGGTCGGCACGTCGTCATCGACACTGAACCGACAGGAAGCGAGCGGGACACTATCCGAAGGGGTGACACCCGATGGTGTGAGGTATAACGGCCATCACATACCCTCAGTGACCAGCGGAAATCTACTCAGGGTGTCCACAGTGGATAGGCCCGCGATGCATTCATTTTGTCAGGTGACGTTAAATTCGTTGCCGAACAGTTATCTGTTGCGGCGTCCCGCTACGGATGATCACCGGTAGCGGTTCAAGGCCTAAGCCACCATTTCGGTAACTTCCACCGGCCGAATGTCACCGGGACGCAGTGAAGTGCCGCGCAGGCACATCTCCCTGGGCTCCGGGCGCCTGCCGGTGAGAATCCACCGGGTCAGTCCGGCCAACTGGTAGGCGATCAGCGGCGGAACGGCGTCACCGACGTGCCGGTAGGCGTTCCCGAGAATCGACACGTCGAACCGGAACTGCCGCGGAAACCCTTGCAGGAGTGCCATCTCGCGGACCGTGCACAGCCGGTGCTGCTCGGGGTGGGCATATCGGCCGTTTCCGACGTGGCCGCATTCCCGCTTGATCGTCCTGGCGGGTTCGTCCCACCACAGCCGGCCGTAGACATCGGGGTGCGAACCCCAGTTCTGCTGTTCGACGATCTTGCGTTGTGCCGGATTCAACAACTCCGCGGTCTCCGGTGACCTGAGCAGATCCGCCCACGAACCGCCGTTCGCGGGAATTGCACGCATTCGTTCCAGACTGCGGTCCTGGGAAAAGGTCGGCGACACGTGAATGAGGTCTTCCGGGTGCGCCTCTCCCGCCGCGACGACCGGCATCTTGCCGATCGCGCGCCGGACCGTGATGGCGGACGGGCGGATGACCCTGCCCGCCCAGAGGTCGTCCAGCGTGAGCAACGGCAGACCCGCGTCCACCGCGACCATCAACGTCCGCTCGCGCAGCTGCGGCAGGCCGAACTTGGACAGCATGTGCGTGCCGCCGGCGACCGAGTAGCCGAGGTTCGTCAGGTCCTCCGCCAGGCTGTCGAAGTGGTGGCGCTGCTTGCCTTTGACGAGCTCGCGGGCGTTCTCGACGAGCACGACCTTCGGGCGCAGCTCCTCCGCGTAGACCGCGATCCGGCCGACCAGCGAGTTGCGCGGGTCGTCACGGAGGTGGTTCTGGGCGGTGATGCGGCTGAAGCCCGAGCACGGCGGGCACGCGAGGAGCACGTCCAGCTGGCCGCGCTTGAGGCCCCAGACCTCGCGCAACGCCGACGGCGACACCCTCGCGAGGTCGACCTCCAACGGGTCGACGCCGATGTTCGCGCGGTACGTGTCGTTGCAGCGCAACGAACCCAAGCGCGACGAAGGCTTGCCGATCTGCGCGTCGGCGGCACCCACGACCCGGAAGTCGCGGTGGGCGTGGAAGCCGAAGCTCATGCCGCCCGCACCCGAGAAGATGTCGGCCACCGAGAAGGACACCACGAGATCGTACGGGCGAGGCTCCGAGGAGCCTTCCCTGACATCCCGTACCTTTCCGCCCTATGGAGCTGCCGCGCGCCTGGCAACGGCCTGACCCGTTGCGCGGACTCGACAGGATTTCCTGGGTCGAGGTGTACGACGGCCGGGGTGGCGCCGGTCGCGTGCCCCGCCTGCTGCGCTCGCTCGTCGACCCCAACGCCGACGTCCGCCTGGACGCGCTCGCCTCGCTGGCGGACCGGCTGCTGACCGACGACACCGTCTCCGAGGCCTCGTTCTGCGCCGTGCCGTACCTGGTGGAGCTGGGGGCCTCGTACAAGGTCGCCGCCGACGTGCGGGACCGGGTGATCTTCCTGCTGGCCGCCATGGCATTGGCGGGCAAGGGGTTCACTGAGGACGGTCGGCGCACGCACCGCCGGTGGAACGCCCTCGGGCGTGAGTTGCCACGAACCGCGCCGGACTGGCTCACGCAGACCCGGCACGCCGTCGCCCAGGGCGCGCCGAAGATCTTCGAGGCGCTGGCGTCCGAACGGGTCGCCTGCCTGGTGGCGCTGGCCTGCGCGGTGCCGGAGAACCTGCCGGCGTTCGTCGGCGGGCTGATGACCGACATGATCGACCTGCCGGGCGAGGAGATGCTCGCGGACGCGGCTGAGATCGCCGTGACGCTGCTGAAGCGGTCGCCCGAGTTAGTCGGTGTGGACCGGCCGAAGGTGCTCGGTGAAGGCCTCGTGCGGCCCGCGCACCAGCCACGTGAGGTCGCCGCGGCGTTGATGGGCTACCGGTTCGCCCTCATCTCCGCGTACGGCGACGAGGGCGCCTGGTAACTGTCCTTAGGCGATCACTGCCTCTTCGAAGGACTCCTCGACCGGCGTGGCGTCCTCGACCGCGATGGCGGGCTCCAGGGCACCGAGGCCCGTCCCCCACTCCTGGTCCGCCAGCGCGAACGCCGCCACGGTCAGCGCCGCCACGGGTGCCCCGACGGGCATGTTCTCGCGGTGCAGATCGAGATCGAGGCGTCCGCCGATCGGCGACGGGCTCAGCCGCAGCGTCGCGTGCGCGGGCTCCTCGGGGTGCGCCAGCCGGCAGGCCCAGCCGGTGAAGATCACGCGGCGTTCGTCCACCTGGGTCGGTTGCACGGCACGCACGTTGGCGCCCACGGCACCGGAACGGTGGTTGTCCGCGGCCTGCAGCACGCACTCCTCGAACTCCATCGAGGAGATGCCGAGGTCCCAACCGGCGACCAGGGCGACCTGCACGAGCGCGAGCGGCAGCGTCGGGACGGCGTCCTCGAAGCACACCATCGCGCCGCCGTAGCGGGTGTTGATCTCGGTCGGCAGGAAGCCGTCCTCGGTCGCGATGCCGTCCAGCGTGAACGTGCCGCGGTAGCCGACGGTCTCACGCAGGTGCTCGCCGACGCGGCGGGCCAGGTTGCGCATCTCGTCGCGGATCCACACGGGCGGGTCGTAGTAGGACGCGCAGCCCGCGTAGAGGAACTTGGCCTGGCCCTGGCGGCGCGGCACGACCATCTCGATCGGGCGCAGCACCGCGGTGCCGTCCGGGAACACGATGCCGTGCACGCTCACCGGAATGCCTTCCAGGAACGGCATCACGCGCACCTGGTCGCACTTGGGCGCGAGCACGTCGAAGGCCTCCTTGGCCTCCTCGTACGTGCGCACGCGGCGCACGAAGTTCGCACCGCCGTTGATCGCCGGGCCGTCACCGGACCAGACGACGCCCGCGCCGCGGTCCAGGATCTCCGAGGCGCCCCACAGCCGTTCGAAGTCGAGGTCGAACACCATCGCGGGCGCGCGGCGAGCGTTCAGCTCGTCCCAGAGCGCGTCGATCGTGGTCTTGTTCTCCAGCTCGACCCACTTGTGCTGCCGCGCGTTGAGCACCGGCCGGCCCTCGAACGTCGCGATCTCGTTGTAGGGCGTGCTGATCACCACGGCTTCGGCGTTCGCGTCGAACTCGTTGAGGATCGCGCGGACCTGGGCACCCGGCTTGGTCAGCAGCTTGCTGAGACGGCGCTGCTCGACCGCGACGAAGCCGCCCTTGATGCCCAGTGACACCCAACGGGCGATCACGGAATCATGCAGCGGCGCATGATCGTCGGTATCGAGCACGAGCGTATGGCGTGCACCGAGCGTATGGAGCTCGTGCGCGCGCTTGGCCAGACGCGTGCCACCGGCCAGAACGACAAGCCGGTCACCGAACAACCTGCTGAGGCGCTCGTTGAGCGCTGCGAGGACATGATTCATCGCCGAAAACTCGCTTAAGAGAAGCGGAGGACGTGACCGGCGATCGCCGGGTGACGCGTAGCGTAGAGCCACCCGGTATGTGTGTCGAAGCACGGTCCGGCAACGGCCGGATGAATGTTGCGACGGGCCTGTCGGCACAAGCCCGGCAACGAGTGGATCAGGTGATGATCTTGTCGCTCGCTAGGAGCGCGCCGCGTCCCGAAGGACCTGGTCAACGCGGTTGAGGAAACTGCGCCTGGGGTTGATCGCGGGCAGCGGCGTGGTGAGCTCTGCGGGACCGGGCGCGGGTGCGGCTCCCACGATCTCGGCCACGTTGCGCAGGAACTCCTGCCGCTTGAACTCGTGCACGGCTACGTCGTGCAGGAGTCCGGCGATGCTCGTGTGCACAGCGCGATGGGGGTAACTCACTCGTGTGTTATCGGCGCAACCCTCGTCGACCTTTAGGGTCAACTTGTGCGAGTTCTAGTGACCGGTGCCACTGGGTATGTCGGCCGCGCCGTGGTGCGTGAGCTGCGGGTTCATGGTCATGAACCTGTTTTGTCCCGCCAACGCATGTCAGAGCCGTTCGAGTCGCCCGATGTGGACGCCGTCATCCACCTGGCGGCCGTGGCCCGCGTGCGCGAGTCGTTCGAAGATCCACTTTCGTATTACGAGACGAACGTGGCCGGAACGCTCAACCTGCTGAAAGCCTTGAAGGGCCAACGATTCCTGCTCGCGTCGACTGGCACGGTGTACCGGCCGTCGGACTCTCCGCTGACCGAGGAATCCGTCAGGGAACCTTCTTCCCCGTACTCGGCGAGCAAGGCGGCGGCCGAGGACCTCGTGGCGTGGGCGGCGCGGTCAGGACAGATCGGGGCGACCACTCTCCGTCTCTTCAACGTCGCTGGAGGTGGTGACACGGACACCAGTCGGGTGATCACCCGTGCCGTGGCGTGCGCCGCCGGAACGGTGCCCGGGATGGAGGTCTACGGCGACGGTGGGGCCGTGCGCGACTTCGTGCACGTACGCGACGTTGCAGCTGCTTTCGTCGTGGCGCTGGAAGCTTGTTCCGTGGGCACGTCGTCGGTCTACAACGTCGCGGCGACGCCTGCGTCCGTGCAGGACGTGCTCGCGGCCGTCGCCGAGGTGACCGGGCGGACCGTGGACGTGACGTGGAAGCCCGCGCACCCCGGTGAGGCGCGATCGCTGCGGGCCGACGTTTCGAAACTGCGCGCGCTGGGCTGGGAGCCGCGGTCGTCGGCGCTGACCGAGATCGTCAGGGACCAGTGGCTCTCTTCGGCACCGGAACCCGGTCCAGGTCCTTCGCGATGACGATCTCGCCGTCGAACTCCTGCGCCGCCTCGGCGTGGAACTCGGCGGGGTCGTCGTAGCGCTGCGAGAAGTGCGTGAGGACGAGTTTGCGGACCTTGCAGTCCCGCGCGACGCGGGCGGCCTGCTGGGCGGTGAGGTGGCCGTGGTCGCCGGCGAGCTTCGTGTCGCGGGCGAGGTAGGTCGACTCGATCACCAGCAGGTCGGCCTGGTCGGCGAGCTCGAAGACGTTGTCGCAGAGCCTGGTGTCCATGACGAAGGCGAACTTCTGGCCTTTGCGGGGTTCGCTGACGTCCTGGAGCTTGACGCCGTCGAGCTC
This sequence comes from Lentzea miocenica, assembly GCF_033949945.1. Classification (NCBI taxonomy): domain Bacteria; kingdom Bacillati; phylum Actinomycetota; class Actinomycetes; order Pseudonocardiales; family Pseudonocardiaceae; genus Lentzea; species Lentzea miocenica. The sequence continues at coordinate 206,370 of NZ_JAXAVW010000014.1, read as the reverse complement.
GCCCTGGGCCTGGAGGATCCGGATCTGCGGGCCCTGGATGCCGTGCTCCGCGAGCTTCTCGGGGAGCATGCGGTGGCCGTCCGGTTCGACCAGCCGGTAGCCGAAGCTGTCGATGCCGTGGTCCAGCCGATATGCCTCAAGCGTGCCGAACTTGCCTTCGGCGATCTGGCCGTCCTGGTCGACGGGCTCTTCCTTGATGTCCGCGGCGTCGTAGAAGGCGCTGGCGTAGCGGAGGCGTTCGAAGAAGTGCTCGCCTGACTTCGGGAAGTGCGCGTGCACGGTGTGCGGGACCCGGTCGAGGCTGAGTCGCTGGACGATGCCGGGGACGCCCAGGCAGTGGTCGCCGTGGAAGTGGGTGATGCAGATCCTGGTGATGTCGCTCGCAGCGGCGCCGGATCGCAGGAGCTGCCGCTGGCTGCCGTCGCCGGGGTCGAAGAGGAAGCCTTCGCCGTCCCACCTCAGCAGATAGCCGTTGTGGTTGCGCTGGCGCGTGGGAACCTGGCTGGCCGTTCCCAGGACGATCAGTTCCCGGACTGTCACCCCCTGACGTTAACGTCTGTCCCATGCGGAGCTTGGAAGCGGCAGCGTCGTGGCCTGTCGAGAACGTGGCGGTGGCCGTGGTGTCGGGCGGGGCCGTCGCGGGCTCGCTGGGTGATCAGCAGCGCGTGTTCCCGCTGGCGTCGGTGACGAAGCTGCTGACCTCGTACGCCGTGCTGGTGGCGGTCGAGGAGGGCGCGGTCGAGTGGGACCAGCCGGCCGGGCCTTCTGGCGCGACCGTGCGGCACCTGATCTCGCACACCGCCGGTTATGCGTTCGACAAGGCCGAGGTGCAGGCCGCGCCGGGGACGCGCCGGATCTACTCCAACGCGGGCTTCGACGTGCTGGCTTCCTTTGTCGGCACTGCTTGCGAAATGCCGTTCGCCACGTATTTGCACGAGGCTGTTTTCGCGCCGCTCGGGATGAAATCCTCGGCTTTGGTCGGTTCGGCCGGCGCCGGCGCCGAATCCTGCGCCGCCGACCTGGCGTTGTTCGCCGCCGAGCTGCTCGCACCCCAGCTGGTTTCCGCCGAGCTGGTGCGGGAGGCGACGTCGGTCGTGTTTCCCGGGCTCAACGGCGTGCTGCCCGGTTACGGCATGCAGAAGCCGAACGACTGGGGTCTCGGTTTCGAAATCCGGGACGGCAAATCACCGCACTGGACGGGGCTTTCCTTCTCCCCGCGCACGTTCGGGCACTTCGGTCAGTCCGGCACGTTCCTGTGGGTCGATCCGGAGATTTCCGCGGCCTGCGTCGCGTTGACGGACCTGCGTTTCGGCCCGTGGGCGGTCGAGGCGTGGACGCCGTTCTCCGACGGCGTCCGCACGGAACTCACTCAGCGAGCCTGATGGCGATCTGCCGCAGCACCTCTTGCACGTCGGCGTCCTCGTAGTCGTTCTCGTAAGCCTGAGCGACGCCGTGAAAAGCGTAGAGCAGTCCCGCGGTGAACCAGCCGAACTGCGACAACACCTGGTCCATCGCCTGCTTGAGTGCCTGCGCGCCGGCCTCGTTCAACTCGCCGTCGACCTTGACCTCGTAGCTGAACACGCCCTCCTGCAACGACTTGAGGGCCGTGCGCAGGTAGTCGCTCGACTCGGCGCCGTCGTAGCTGAGCGTCAGGACGCCGAGCGCCCGCTGCATGATCTCGCGCTGATCCACGCGGCCACTCTGCCTGGTGCAAGCCCGTGCGTCACGTTTTGACACCCCAACGCACCCACGCCGGGTCCTCCGGTTCGAGCCGCTCCTCGAAGGCCTCGGCGATCTTGTCGACGTCCCACTCCTGGCTCTCGACGACGGGGTGCTTCGGCGACGTCTGCCCCATGACGTGCAATCGGCCGTGCGCGAACCTGATCAGCTGCCCGGTGACCTTCGCCGCGCGGTCGCTCAGCAGGTACGTGACCAGCGGCGCGATCGTCTCCGGCGGCCCGCTCCGAACGCCTTTGGTGTCAGCCGCCGCCATCCGTGTCCAGGCAACGGGACACACGGCGTTGACCCGGATCCCTCTCTCGTGGAGCTCACTCGCCGCACCGGCCGTGATGCTCGCAACGGCACCTTTGGACGCGCTGTACGTGAGCGCCGTCGGCTGGCCGACCATCGCGACCGAGCCGAGGTTGACGATCGACCCCCTGCGCATGCTCTTGACCGCGGCGTTGGTGCAGTAGAGCGTGCCGAGGACGTTGATCTCGATGAGCTCACGCATGTCGTGCGGCTCGTCTTCGCCGATCGCGGCCTGGTACCGGATGCCGGCGTTGTTGACGAGCCCGTCGATCCGGCCGAACGCCGCCGTGCAGGTGTCGACCATGGCCTCGGCCTGCTCGGGATCAGCGACGCTGCCGGCACTGACCACCGCCTTGCCACCTTGGAGCGTGATGAGGTCGGCAACCTGCCTGGCGAGCGGCTCGTCGACGTCGTTGATCACCACAGCGGCCCCGTGCCCGGCGGCGTGGGTGGCGAACGCCCGCCCCAAACCCTGCCCGGCGCCGGTGACGACCACGGCCTTGCCCGCCAGAATCCCCATCCTCCGAGTGTGGCGATCACGGCCGTGCGAGCGGTTGGTCACGTCGGCGAATGGCCGCTGTCCGCGCCGAACGGCGTACGTGGGGCGACGACCGGTTGCCCGCACGGTCAAACCGCTTTCCGCAGATCAACCACTGTGGAATCGATTGCTTCCCGAGCTCGTCAGCAGTAGAAACAGGTGGCCCGACCCCTCAGACGGGCCACCTCGTTCCTAGTCCCGATCCGCCCATGACGAAGCTGATCCTGCGCGGCGAGCCGAGCCGGGAGTTCTGGTCGTCGGCCGTGCGGGTCTCGGTCAGTCCGATCTGTCTGCCGTTCTGGTAGGCCAGAACACGCCCTGCGTCCAGCCGGGGCCGAAGGTGCCGAGCGACTCGCAGCGGCCCGCGCAGTTCGAGAACGGTCCGATGGCGTTCGCTTGAGCCGTGGCGGGCAGGGCGACCACAACAGCGGCGGACGCCAACGTCCCAGCGGCGAGCTTCTTGATGTTCATGACCACACCTCAGCAGCGGACGGCGCGTCCGAGGCCCGGTTCTGGACGAAGCTGGACAACCCTGGACGTTCACAGTTCGGCGAGTGCCGCCCGCAGCCGTTCGGCATCCGGCACACCGATCGCCTCGTACCGCTCCAGGGCCTGCTGCCAATGCCGTTTCGCGCTGACCGCGGCACCGGTGGACCTGGCGATGGTGCCGAGTCCTTCGAGAGCCCGTGCCTCTTCCAGCCGGTAGCCGTGTTCGGTCGCGAGGGCCAGCGCCTCGTGATGGGCCGCGCGCGCCGACGACTGGTCGCCTACCAGGCCGTGGGCGAAGCCGAGGTGATTGAGCACCTCGGCCTGCAGCGAGGGGTCGCCTGCTTCGCGGCAGATCCGCAGCGCGTCCTCGAACTGGACGATCGCGAGGTCGTGCTCGCCTTTCTCCCTGTGCACGGAGCCGCGGAACTTGACCACGAACGCCTCGCCGATCCTGCTGCCCAGCGCGCGGTAGCCGGCCAGTGCCTCGTCGAACATCAGCAGCGCCTCGCCGTGGTCGCCGAGCTGGTTGAGCACGTTGCCCAGGTTGGTCAGAGCGTGTGCTTGGCCGAGTTGGTCGCCCAGCGTGCGGAACGTCTCCAGCGCCGCGCGTTGGTTGGCCAGCGCCCGGTTGAGCTCTCCTTGTTGTTCCAGGGTGACGCCGAGGTTCAGCAAGCCCATCGCGAGCTGCTGCGGCTGGTCGAGGTGCCGGAGCAGTTCGACGGACTTCTCGTGGGCGGCGATCGCCTCGTCGAACCGGCCGAGCGAGTCGAGGGTGATACCGATGCTGCTCAACGTGTTGGCGTGGCGCCGGTGGTTGCCCAGCCGCAGCCAGACCTCCGAGCTCTGCCGCAGCCAGTCGAGCGAGTCGAGCGGCCTGCCCATCACCTCCGCCGCCACGCCGAGGTTGCGCAGCGCCTCGCCTTCCCCGGCCGGATCGCCGTCGGCCCGCGCGGTGTCGAGCGCGATGTGGTGCATGCGCATCGCCTGCGGCCCGCGTGAGGTGGTTTCGAGGTGCCGCTTGGCCACGTGCGCCAGCTGCCGTGCCGCCGCGCCGAGCCCTGTGTCGGCGGCGAGCTTGACTACTTCGACCACGTTGTCCGCCTCAGCCGTGAGCCAGTCCCGCGCGACGTCGGCGTCGGTCAGCCACGGGATCTCCGGCCGTTCCGCGAGGTCGAAGTGGCGGGGATAGGCGAGCGCCAGTGCCGCCGTGTGCGCGTCGATGTAGTGGTCGATCAACCGCGTGGTGGCCGGACCGGTCACCGCCAGTTCCCGGCTGTAGGCGCGGAGCAGGTCGTGCATTTCGTAGCGGCCGTTGCCCTGCAAGAGGTTCGCGCCGATCAACTGCTCGACGCGCAACGCGGCATCGGCCAGGTCGGTGCCGACGAGCGCGGCGGCGAGTGGGACGTCGAAGTCGCGGCCGGGATGAAGACCCAGCAGGCGGAAGAGTTCGGCTGCCTCCGGCCTGAGCTGCCGGTACGACCACGAGAACACCGCACGCACCATGCTGCGCGGATCGCCGCTGCTGTCGAGCAGGTCGAGGCCTTCGGCCCGAAGATGGCGGACGACCTCCTTGAGCGGCTCGTGCCGCGCGAACTCGGCCGCGATCCGGACGGTGAGCGGCAGCCGGGCGCACAGCTCCACGAGCTCGACCGCCGCCTGCCGTTCGTAGTGGACGCGTTGGCCCAGCAAGCTTTCGAGCAGCTCCACGCCCTCCGCCGACGTCAGCACGTCGAGGTCGATCCGGTGCGCGCCGTCGACGACGGCCAGCCCGGTGAGCGCGTCCCGGCTGGTGACCACGGCGAAGCACGAAGCAGACGCCGGCAGCAGCGGCCGCACCTGTTGAGCGCTGCTCGCGTTGTCGAGCACGAGCAACACTCGCCGGCCGGCCAACGCCGACCGCAACAACCCGGTCCGCTCGTCCAAGCTCTGCGGCACCTCGCCGACCCCAAGCCCCCGCAACAGACTCAGCGCCGCATCGGCAGCGGACACGGGCGCGCCGACGTCGTAGCCGCGCAGGTTCAGGTAGAGCTGGCCGTCCGGGAACTTCGCGGCCACCCGCTGCCCCCAGTGCACGGCGAGCGCCGTCTTCCCCACGCCAGGAGTGCCCGTCAGCAACACCGTCCGGTTCGCCTGCACCAGCAACCCGTCGAGCTCCCCGATCTCGGCCGCCCGCCCGGTGAACGCCGCCACGTCCGCCGGCAACTGCCTGGGCCGCACCACCAGCGGCGCCGGCTTGCTCGAATGCTCATGAGCAGCCACGCGATCCCACGCGTCCGCCCACAACCGCTGGTCGTCGGCCGTACCACCCAACGCGATGACGATCCGGTCCAGCACCTCGGCAGGCAGCAACGTCTGCCCCGTCAGGTACGTGTGGACCGTCGACCGCGGCACCTCGATCCGCTTGGCGAGGTCAGCCAGCGACACCCGCGTGCGCCCACTCCCCCGCGCCGCGTTGCCCCTGAGAACCTCGAGCTCGCGAACCAACTCCGCCCGCGTAGCGACCTGCCCCGGATCCGCCCCCACAAGCCCTCCCTCGCGCTACTCCAAACGGTAGCCCCAGGGACTAACGCGACAGGGCGCGCCGCCGTTGCCTTGCGCGGGGATCTGCTGTCAGTCGAAGTCGTAGACGGTGGTGGCGACGTCTTGATCGGTCAGCGCCTCCACGATGAGCGGCTCGATCCGCTCCCACCGCCCGCCGGCCAGCCCACAACCGATGCGCGGCATGTGCACACTCGCTTCCAGCCGCTTGGCGTGCTCTGCCACGGCGCGCAGGCAACGTTCGATCGCCTCGTACCTGACGGGCGGCCCGTTGCTGCCGGTGCGAATGCCGCGCTGGCCCACCATGTTCGCGACCCAGATGTCCGGCTTCACCTGAACCAGTTGGACCGCGCCCAGCCCGAAGTCGTTGCCTGCCCGGTTGCGATGCCATTCGCGGAAGGCCTTTTCCGGTTCTGGCCAGCGCTTCGACACGGCCAGCACGAAGCCCTTGCCCCAGCCGCCGAGGTCGTTGCAGACGTGGGCGACGATCTTCGGCCCCTTGGCCTGGGGGCTCGTCGCGTCCCCTTTGATCACGCGCAACGTCTGCATGAGGCCGATGCTGCCCGTGCCGACGGCGGGCTGTCGACGCGTTTTCAGCGCTCGGCAGGAAGCGAAACCTTTTGCGGACATCCTCCGATAGACGGCGCGTGACCGCTGCCAACGACCGCTGGGCCAAGTACGGCAAGCTCGGCGCTGTCATCGCCTTCGTCGTCGCCGTCGTCGTGGGCGCTGCGAACCTCGACGGCTTCCTGTCCATGATCGAGCGCTTCACCGACTCGTCCGCCTCCAGCACGAAGAACGCTGGTGCGCCACCGACCATCAACTCGGCACCGGGCGCGACCGCAGCACCGAACACGTCAGAGACACCGATCGCACCCGACCGCCAAGACAGCACCCCGACTGTTCAAGCCGCGCCAAGGCAGACCGCAACGCCCCAACGCCCACCCACCACCGCCGCCGCACTCCCGAAGCGCGCCGGTGCCCTGGTGATCACCATCAAGATGGGAAGTGGCGGAAAGGTCGGCCCGTCGGAGTACCGAACGGGAGCCCAGCCTGGCGCGAACGTCGACGTCTACGACGACATCGGGCAGCTGAGCTCGGGCTGCTACCCGTCCTGGGTGCTCACCAGGGCCGGCGCTGAGGTCCAGAAAACACGCAACGGCAGGTGCACCTCGGGCGGCATCACCATGTTCAACTTCGGCGACTCGCTCGACACGCCCGGTACCTACCGGCTGAACGTGGACGTGGTCACAGATTCCGGCCAGACCGGCAGCAACGCCGTGGAATTCGTTGTGCGCTGACGAAACCAGAAAGCCCCTGTTCGCGGTTTCCGCGAACAGGGGCTTCCGATCTTGTGCGCTCGGCAGGATTCGAACCTGCAACCTTCTGATCCGTAGTCAGATGCTCTATCCGTTGAGCTACGAGCGCGTGTATTCAATTATAACCGATCCCCTAGAGGCTCGGCCTTGCGGAGGCTCCGGGATTTGAACCCGGGATGGGGGGTTACCCCAAACCGCATTAGCAGTGCGGCGCCATAGACCAGACTAGGCGAAGCCTCCCGGGACCATCCTCGGCCACGACGCATAGGTTACACAGGTCCCCAACCGAGTTGCAAAACGCCCCCCTCGTACCCCAGAACGTGCTGGTCAAGGCACGTGCGGAGGGGTCGAGAGGGGCGTGGAACGCCTGTTCGCGCAACCTGGAGTGACCTAGATCATCCTGAGGCGAGTTCCAGGAACGGTTGGAGGGACTCGGGATTGCGGAGTGCGCCTCGGCTGACGGCCTTGTCCGGGTCGGCTCCCGCGAGGATCTTCTTGACCGGGACCTCGCACTTCTTGCCGTTCAGGGTTCGCGGGATCTCGGCTACGGCCACGAAGCGGTTCGGGACGTGGCGCGGGGAGAGCGAGGTTCGCAATTCCTGGCGCAGCAACGGTTCCACGTCGGCCAGGGTTACGCCGTCCAGGACCACGAAGCAGAGCAGTTCGCCTTCGGAGACGCCGGAGGTGTCGATCACCAGCGAGTCGACGACGCCGGGGACGGACTCGACGACCCGGTAGAACTCCGAGGTGCCCATGCGGACGCCGCCGCGGTTCAGGGTCGAGTCGGAGCGGCCGTAGATCACGGCCGAGCCGCGTGGGGTGATGCGGATCCAGTCGCCGTGGCGCCAGATTCCCGGGTAGGTGTCGAAGTAGGCGTCGCGCAGCTTTGAACCGTCGGTGTCGCCCCAGAAGAAGACGGGCATGGACGGCATCGGCTTGGTGATCACGAGTTCGCCGACGGCGTCGTCGAGTGCTGCGCCGGCCTCGTCGAACGCGTGGACCGCGGCGCCCAGGGCTCGGCAGGAGAGTTCGCCCAGCCACACCGGGCGGTCCGGGGAGGCGGTCACGAAGGCCGTGCAGAGGTCGGTGCCGCCGGAGACCGAGGCGATCTGGACGTCCTTGCCCACGGCTGAGGCGATCCAGCGGAAGCCTTCCGGGGTGAGGGGTGCGCCGGTGGAGCCGACCACGCGCAGGCCCGTCAGGTCGTAGCGGGCGGACGGCTCGATGCCTTCCTTCAGGCACGACTGGACGTACGGGGCCGAGGTGCCGAAGTAGGTGACGCGGTGTTGTTCGGCCAAGTGCCACAACGTGTTCAGCGACGGATAGGCCGGGCTGCCGTCGTACAGGACGATCGTGGTGCCGACCATGAGGGCGCCGACCAGGTAGTTCCACATCATCCAGCCGGTGGTGGTGAACCAGAAGAAGCGGTCGCCAGGCCCCAGGTCGCTGTGCAGGCCCAGCATCTTCAGGTGTTCCAGCACGATGCCGCCGTGGCCCTGGACGATGCCCTTGGGCAGGCCAGTGGTGCCGGACGAGTAGAGCACCCACAGCGGGTGGTCGAACGGCACCGGGGTGAACTCCAGCGTTGCGCCCGCGTTCGTCTCCAGGAGCTCCGAGAACGAGAGCGTGTCCGGCAGCGACGAGCCGTTGTCCAGGTAGTTGATCAGGACGGTGGCGCGCAGCGAGGGGATCTGCGAGCGGATCTCCTCGACGACCGGGCGGCAGTCGAAGGACCGTCCGTTGTAGACATAACCGGAGACCGCGACGAAGACCGTCGGCGAGATCTGGGTGAAGCGGTCGGCCACGGCTCGGGCGCCGAAGTCCGGGGAGCAGGACGACCACGTGGCGCCCAGCGAGGCGGCCGCCAGGAAGGCGATGAGGGCTTCGGGGGCGTTCGGGACGAGTGCGACCACCCGGTCGCCGGACGAGACGCCCAGAGACGCCAACGCGGCCCGGAAAGCAGCCACTCGGGAGCGCAGGGCCGCGAAGGTCAGCGACGAGGTGACGCCGTCCTCGCGGTGGAAGATCACGGCGAGGTCGTCGTCGCCACCGCGGCGCAGGGCGTGCTCGGCGTAGTTCAGCGTCACGCCGGGGAACCACTGGGCGCCCGGCATCTCCGCCGAACCCAGCACCCGCTCAGGAGGCGTGTGGAACTGGACGTCGAAGTACGAAGCCACGGCGCCCCAGAACCCCTCGAGGTCGGAGACGGACCACTCCCACAGCGACTCGTAGTCGGGGAAGTTCTGATCGCGGCCGGCTAGCCACGACCGAAAGGCGGTCATCCCGTTGTCCCTCGTGGGGTCGGGGCGCCACAGCAGTTCGACGTCGGTGTCGGTCATGCCCCATGTCTAACTCAGGCACAACCGCACGTCCATGTGTGATTGGCGGACTTGCCGTAGCCCACCAGTGTGGAACTATCCCGCCGCGAGCAGCTCGTCGACAGCGCTGGTCAACCGCGACGCGTCGGCGGGGGCCAGCACGAGCCAGCCGTCCTGCTTGCGGAGGAGATAACGGCCTTCACGCGTGTCCAGCCACGACACCGAACGGCCGGTCGGGCGCGGCACGCCGTCGCGGTTGCGGGCGGTGAGGCCCAGTTCGCCGCCGCCGATGCGGGACGTCACGATGCGCATCAGGGCGTGCGCCTCGGGTTCGCGGATACCGGCGTCGCGCAGCACGTCCAGGAACGCCTGCTTGCCGTCCTGCTCACCCGCCTTGCCCGCGCGCACGTAGTCGTCCCAGCGCACGTTCACGGCACGGCCGGTGCCCGGTGAGAGGCCTGGCAACGATGACACCGTGGCCGAGGCCAGCGACGTCGGGCGGAACGCGTACAGGTGCACGTCGTTGTTCACGCGCGCGGCGAAGGCACCGCTCCAGCCCGCGCAGGCGATGCCGCGAGCCAGCTCGGTGCCCTTGAAGTACGCGATCTCCAGTGCGCGGTCGAACTCGCCGAGGCCGGCGATCAGCGCGCGCAGGTCCGGGTCCGGCCGGTGCACGGTGCCTAATCGACGAGCGTGGAGCGTTTGCGAACTGGCTTCGACGAGACGCTGCCGCGCCGCTCGGGTGGCCCCCACGTGGGGAGTCCCGAGCGGCACGACGCGGTCCTCGCCGTGCACGGCTTGCCAGAGCAGGAAGAACTCCTGCGAGCTCACCGTGAACTGGCGTTCGCTCACTGACCGATCACCGGCGGGGCCGCCTTGCGGTCCAGACCGAAGACGTTGTCGTCCTCTTCCAGATAGCTCGCGCTCTTGTGCTCACGCTCGTCGTTGTTGCCCTGACCCGCGGCGGGCGCACCGGCCATCGGCGCACCACCCATCGCAAGCGGGTTCTGGAACGCCTTGGTCTGGCCACCGGTCGCCGACGAGGCAGCGGCCGCGGCGGCACCCGCACCACCACGCGACACCTCGTTCACACCGGCCGCGCCACCCGCGGAACCGGCGCCACCTCCAGCGCCACCGCCTCCGCCCTGGTTGCCGGAGTTGGACGTGAAGGGGCGTGCCATGCCCATGCCGCCACCGAGACCGCCGCCACCACCACGGCCACCGCCGAAACCGCTGCCACCACGCGAAGACGCGTTGGTGGTGCCGCAGTTCTGGCCCGTCGCGCCGGTCCCGACCGGAGCTCCGGCACCGCCACCGGCGTTGGTGGTGTCAGGTGCGGTCGTCGGGGGACGGCTGCCGATGTCGGTGCCGATCGGCGTCGGGTTGACCGGGTTCACCGGCGGGGTGAACTGCGAGGGCACGGTCTGGTCGACCGCGGCCGAGTTGCGCTGGAACGCCGCCATCACGTCCGCCGCGCGGCGGTGCGAGGCGTCGTTGGCCGCGAGGGTCTCGACTGGGCTGGTGCCGATGGTCTCGAAGCCGCCGAACTCGTTCGGCGACGTCTGCACCAGGCGTGGCTCCTGCCTGATGCCGGCCAGGCCGAACGTTCCCGCGTCGTCGACCATCGACAGCCGGTCCTGCGGTCGCAGCACAGTCCTGGGCAGCGGCGTTTCCGCGGGCACCGGCGCATCGGGAGCCTGCGGAGGCGGCGGCATCGCGGTACGGGCGGCCTCGACGTTGTTGGTCTCGGTCGTGATGGCCGCCGAGACCTTGTGCGCGTAGCTCGCGGTGTCGTCGACCCAGTTGGTGACCTCGGTCAGACCGTTGCGCGCCAGCCTGGCCGACTCGCTGTCCCAGCCGACGGTCGAGTCCTCGACGGCCTTGAGCAGGTTCGACCGCACGCCGGCGATGTCGTCGCCGATCTTCTGCCAGTTCGTCGCCGCGGCCTGGGCGCCGTCGAGGTTCACGCCCGTGTGCACCATCTTGTAGAGCTCTTCGTGCGTGTACGTCATCCAGTCGTACGGCTCGTGCAGGTCGTTGCGGTCGTACTTGTTGTCGTCGTGGTGCGACGACTGGTTGCCCTTGTCGCCGTTTCCCTTGTTGTCGTGCGACCCGTGACTCACCAGGACCCCCCGGCGTTCTTCATGGACTTCTCTGCCTCTTCGTCGGCGTCGCGGATGCTGTCGCGGTTGCGGCTCAACGCGTTGCTGATGTCGTCGAGGACCTTGAAGAGGTCCAGCAGTGCCTTCGCGGCGCCGGAGTCCTCACCGACCGCGAGGTCGGCGAACCGAGCGCTGATCGCCTTGGCGACGGGGTTCTCGCCCAGCTGCAGCGGTGTCGCCAGCTGGTCGGTCGCCCGCTTCCACAGGTCCATCACCTGGTCCCGGGCGGCATCGACCGCCTTGATCAACGCGTCGGCGGCGTCGACGTCGAGCGTGAGTTTCCCGCTGTCCGCCGCCTGGTCGAGCTTGGCCGCGGCATGGCTCGCCTCCGCCTTGTCCACCAGCATCTGTTGCTGGAGAACGGGTTTCACCGCCGCTAGCTGCTCAGCCGTGATCGGCGTGGTGGTCGCCGATGTCACCGCCGGCGCCTCCGCGGGTGGTGTGTCCGTGCCAGTCGTCCCCGTGCCTTCAGCCATCCTTCACAACCCCCTGCACTGCTAACTCGTCACCGCAGTACTGAGTGTTACTCACAGCTACACCCAGTCAGCCGTCCGAAGCACCCCTTAGATGTACCTGGACGACGGTTCGGTTCCAATCCGCCGTAAAGACTCTTACCTCATGTGAGCGTCGAACCAGTTCAACGCACGAGACCATGCTTCGTCACTCGAAACGTCGAAACGGACCACATCCGACGCGGTTTCGGAGCTGATCACAGCATCACGAAGCTTGCTCACTTCCTCGGACTCGTCGTCCCGGTAGATGCCGAGCCAAGGGCAGGTCAGGTCGCCTGCGACGTCCACCAGCGCGGGCAACCCGTCCGAGAGCGGCTCGAGGATTCCGGGCCCCTGCACCGTGACCGCGGCCCCGATCGTCCTGCTCGCGGCTACCACCATCGCGACGGTGCCACCGGTGTCGAAGCCGACGACGCCCATTCGGTCAGCGCTGACGCCCTGCTGCCCCAGCCAGACGAACGCGACATCGGTGTCAGCCAGAAGACGGTCACCCGAAAGCTTGCTGACCTGATCCTGGATGTCGTCGCCGTGCACGCGGTCCTCGTCGTAGAGGTGCGGTGCGATGGCGAGCCAGCCCTCGTCGGCCAGGCTGCTGACGAGCGTCCGCGTGCCCGAGGTCATGCCACGAGCCTCGTGCAGCACCACGAGCCCGCCCCGGACGGCGGAGTCGGGTTCGGCGATCGTCACCCGCAGCTCACGGCCGTCGGTGAGGGAAAGCGTCTCGATGCGGGTACTGGTCATGTCTAACCCTCGCACGCCAGGGTGAACTCCAGTCAACGTGACCAATCGGACGGAGCAATGCGAGGATCGGGTGCATGACCGTGCGAACCCGTGCTGACCTGGCGTCACTGCCGTCCTACGTGCCCGGCAGGACCATCCCCGGCGCCATCAAGCTCGCGAGCAACGAGGTGTCGGCCGGCCCGCTGCCGAGCGTCGTCAAGGCGATCGCCGACGCGGCCACCGCCATCAACCGGTACCCGGACTCCGGCTGCACCGAGCTCACCGCGAGGCTCGCCGACAAACTCGGCGTCCCCGCTGACCACCTGGCCCTCGGCTGCGGCTCGGTGACCCTGTGCCAGCAGCTCGTCCAGGCGACCTGCACCGAGAACGACGAGGTGCTGTTCGCGTGGCGGTCGTTCGAGGCCTACCCGATCGTCGTGCACGTGGCGGGCGCCAAGCAGATCCGCGTGCCGCTGACCGCCGAGCACGTGCACGACCTGGACGCGATGGCCGCGGCGATCACGCCGAACACGCGGATGGTCTTCGTCTGCAACCCGAACAACCCGACCGGCACCGCGCTGCGCACCGAGGAGATCGAGGCGTTCATCGCGAAGGTGCCGCGCGACGTGCTCGTGGTGATCGACGAGGCCTACAAGGAGTTCGTCGACGACGCGCACATCCCGGACGGCGTCGAACTGGCGAAGCAGCAGTGGGCCGCCGGCCGCGACAACGTGGCGGTGCTGCGGACGTTCTCCAAGGCGTACGGCCTGGCCGGCCTGCGGATCGGCTACGCCGTCGCACAACCGCACGTCGCCGAGGCACTGCGGAAGGTCTACGTGCCGTTCAGCGTCAACGCGCTCGCACAGGTGGCCGCGATGGCCTCGCTGGACGCCGAGGACGAGCTGATGGTCCGCTGCCGCGCGATCGTGGCCGAGCGGATCCGGGTGCGCGGCGAACTGCTCTCGCTGGGCTTCGAGGTGCCGGAGACCCAGGCGAACTTCGTGTGGCTGCCGCTCGGTGAGCGCACCGCCGCGTTCAACGAGCACTGCCTGGCGCACAAGGTCGTCGTGCGCGCGTTCGTGGGCGAGGGTGCCCGTGTGACGATCGGTGAGCCGGAGGAGAACGACGCGTTCCTGGCCGCCGCACGGGCTTTCACCGCTTAGGACCTACTTCGTGAGCAGCTGAACGATCGCCGCGACTCCCACCACCACGATGACGCCGCGCAACACGGCGGGTGGGAGTTTGCGGCCGATCTTCGCCCCGATCTGGCCGCCGACCACGGACCCGGCGGCCAGCAGCAGCACGGCCAGCCACGCCACGTCGGCGATGAAGATGAACAGCACGCCCGCGACCAGGTTCACGAACGCGGTCAGCAGGTTCTTCAGCGCGTTCATCCGCTGCAGGTGGTCGTTGACGAGCACGCCCATGATCCCCATGACCAGCACGCCCTGCGCGGCCCCGAAGTAGCCGCCGTAGATGCCCGCGGCGAAGACCCCGAGCCACAGCAGCACGCCACCGTCGTTGTTGCTGCGCTTGTGTGAGAGCTTGCGGTTGAGCCATGGCTGGATGACGACGAGCACCAGCGCGATGACGATCAGCACCGGCACGATCGCCTTGAACGCCTTGTCCGGCAACGTCACCAGCAGGATCGCGCCGACGACGGCGCCGAGGATCGACGCGGGCAACAGCCGGGTGATGCGGTCCTTCTGCCCTTTGAGTTCCTCGCGGTAGCCCCACGCGCCGGAAAGCGAGCCGGGCACGAGGCCGAGGCTGTTGGACACGTTCGCGACCACGGGCGGATAACCGACGGCCAGCAACACGGGGAACGTCACGAGCGTGCCGCTGCCGACGACGGTGTTGATGCCGCCTGCGAACACACCCGCGATCACCACCGCGATTGCTTCCCAGACCGTCATGTCCACCCCCGTACCCACTGGTTAGCGACGCTAACACTCCACTCGGGACGGCGAAGTGTGTCGCTGACTACAACAGGGCCGGCACTCAGCGTGAGTGCCGGCCCTGCATGTAGATCTTCAGTTATGCGGTCTGACGACGCCGTCCGACCACGCTGGCACCGAGGCCGAAGGCCACGAGCAGCGCGCCGAGCACGCCCAGGCCCAGCACGCTGGCACCGGTCTTGGCCAGCGCGTCACCCGAACCGGAACCACCGGCCGAGCCCGCGACGGGCGGGACGTTGGTGCCAGGGGTCTGGTCCTCTGGCAGCGGGTAGCCGGGGTCCTCGACCTCGGGACCCGGCACCAGCCAGAGCGGCTGCAGCCAGGTCTCGCCGCCGACGCGCACGTGGAAGTACGGGTTCATCCGCCGGTACTCGACCTGCCACGGACCGGGGACGACCACGTCGTACCGGCCGACCGGCAGGTTGAACACCTTGAACTCGCCGTCCTCACCGGTGACGGTGCGGGTGACGACCTTCTTCGAGATGGTGTCGACCAGGACCAGCACCTGGCCGGCCACCGGAAGGTCCTCCTGACCACCGTTCGGGTCGTCCTTCACGAGCCTGCCAATGGCGTCGGCGTGCTGACCGGGGACCCGGAACACGTCGTGCGCCATCGCCGCACCAGGGTCGGAGGGGTCGGGCGCGATGCTGCAGGCGACCGTCGCGTAACCGATGCGCGCCGCTTCCTGCGGCTGTGCGCCGGAGACGTGGAAGACCTTCGTCTGGCCGTTCGGCACGGACACGCCCGCGCCGTCCCACGCCAGCGGGCCCCAGCTCGCTTCCGAGTTGTAGATCTCGCCGGCTTCACCGGGGCCGCTGCAGAACGCCTTCACCGCGGGCAGGTCCGCGCCCGTGTTGTTGGTGATGCTGATGGCGGCCTCGTAGCGCTCGCCCGGTGCGTACTCGCGCTTCGCGAACCGCAGCGTCGCGGGCAGCTTGTCGGACAGCGGCCGCACCGCGCCGACTTCCAGCACCGACTCGGCGCCGGCGCTGACGGTCAGCTCCGCGGTCTCGTGCCGGACCCAGCCGTCCTTGTAGTACGGCCACACCTTGAGCACGCCGATCGGCAGGTCGCGGAACTGGGCACGGCCAGACGCATCGGTCCTGCCGTCCTTCCAGATGTTCGGGTTGCTGCCGCCGGACACCGTCACCTGGGTGTCGGTGAGCTCCTCACCGGCGTCCCTCTGGCCGTTGGCGTTGCGGTCGCCGTACAGCACGATCACCGCGTCACCCTTGAGGAAGGTGACCGTGGCGACCGCGGCCGAAGTGTCGTTCGCCGCGTTCTGGTCCTGCCAGGACTGGGTCTTGAGCTTGAGCGTCACCTTGTTGTCGCGCAGGTAGAACGGCGCGCGGCCGACCAGGGTCAGCTCGCGGCTCTCGCCCGGCCACAGACGCACGGTCTTCGAGTCGGCGAACTCGCCCAGCTGCGACTTGTCGTACTCGAACTCGTTCATGTCGCTGGACCACTCGGTGGTGAGGCCGACCTCGGCGTCGTAGCCCGTGCCGACGTTCTTCACCGTGACGTGCATGCTCATCGGCTCGCCGATGTCGTACGAGTCCTTGTCGAACTTCGCGGTGACCGTGAAGTCCGGCTTGTGCGCCGCGGGTGCGGGCACGTCGACGTCGCTCGGCACGACCTGGAGCTCAGGGTTGACGTCGGTGTCGGCGACGATGTCGGCGGTGAACTCCTTGCCGTCCTTGGGCGCCCACTTGCCGGCCACCACGAAGACGACCTTGCCGACCGGCACGTCGTACACCGAGAGGCTGCCGTCTTCCCAGGTCCGCACGTCCTTCAGCGGCTTGCGGGTGACGGCGTCGAGCACGCTGACAGGCGTGTTGCGCACCGGCTCGTTGTTCGTGGCGTTCACGACCTTGCCGAACACACGGCCGAAGATGCCGTGCACCCGTGCGTATGCGGTGCCCGCGTAGGCGTAGCCGCGGTCGTTGGCACCGGCGTTGCCGAACGAGCAGGAGGCGTAGAACGTGGTGAAGTTCAGGCCCTTCGGCACGCTGTCGGTGACGCGGACCTTCGTCTCACCACCGGCGGGCACCGTGACACCGGCACCGTCCGGCGCCAGGGCGCCCCAGCCGGCGCTGGTGAGGTACTGGTTGCCGTAGCTCTGGCACACCGCGACCACACCGGTGATCGGCGCGGTGCCGCTGTTCTTCAGCGTGATGTTCAGCCCGACCTCGTCGGCCGGCGCGTAGGACTCCTTGTCGAACGCCGCGGTGGCGCTCAGCGTCGACTTCACCGGCGCCACGACCGGAACCATGATCTTGGTTTCCTTGCCGTGCTCCACCACGAAGTCGGCGAAGCCCGGCTGCACGACCTGCTGGCCCAGCCAGTCGACGGACCAGACCTTGTGCGCCCCAGCGGGCACGGTCCACATCTTGAACGCGCCGTTCGCGTCGGTGTAGGCCGTCCTCGACTCGGACGGCGTGCCACCTCGCGTGTCGATCCAGGTGTTCGCCAGGCCCTCGCCGGCGTCGAACGCGCCGTTGCCGTTCTTGTCCGAGTAGACGACGCCGCTCACGTCACCGCGCAGCTGACGCACGTTGAAGGACGTGTCCGTGCCGTTGTCGCCCGGCGTCGGGTCGGCGATGCCGTCCACGGTCGCGCGGAACTGGAACGGCACCGAGTAGTTGGACGGGGACGACGGCTTCAGCACCAGGCGGATGACCTTCGGCTGGCCCTTCACGATCGACGGC
Source organism: Lentzea miocenica (assembly GCF_033949945.1). Classification (NCBI taxonomy): domain Bacteria; kingdom Bacillati; phylum Actinomycetota; class Actinomycetes; order Pseudonocardiales; family Pseudonocardiaceae; genus Lentzea; species Lentzea miocenica. The sequence goes on along the minus strand of NZ_JAXAVW010000014.1, from coordinate 189,077 downwards.
CGCGAGCTCAGCTCGTCGGCGCCCTTGATCAACCAGGCGCTCTGGATCACGTGGCCGAAGCGGACGTTCGCCGCGACGGTCTCGCTCTTGTTGGTCACCGTGACGGTGACGCCGATGTCCTCGCCCGGCAGGAACTCCGCCTTGTCCGCCTGCACCTGAACGGCGAGGTCGGGCACTGGCGCGTTCGCCGGGAGCTGCACGGCCTTCTCGTCCTGCTCCGGCTTGGCGTCCGGGGTGGACGGCGTCGTCGGCGTCGAGGGCGCGGTCGGCGTGGACGGTTCCGCCGGAGTCGACGGCTCCGTGCTCGGCGGGGTGGTCGGCTCCGTCGTGGACGGCGGGACCGGGTCGGTCGTCGACGGCGGCACGGGATCCGTTGTGGACGGAGGCGTGCTCGGTTCGTTGGTCTGCGTCGGCTCAACGGCCGACGTCGGCGTTTCCGGCTCCTGCGCGAGCGCACCGGTGGTGGCCGCGCCGAAAGCGAGCACGGCAGCGGTGGTCAAGGCCCCGACTCTGAGCAGGGCACGGCTGACCGATCTCTTGGACAATGGATCCCCCAAAGACCCTTCGTAGATGGGTCCGCCGACGTCAAGCCCCCGCACGCGTCCGCAGAACACCGGTCAAGCTACATCAGCAAAACCGCTTGTGGAAGGCACAATTCAACCTCACACGATCCACTGTGGAGGACCGTGTGAGGTTGAACTCAAGGTGTAACGCGCCAGAGGTCACCTGAGCGCCGAGCTTGACCGTCTCGGTCGACGTCGGCGTGGGCTCGGTGCTCGTCGGGTCGTCTTGGGCAAGCGCGCCGGCCGTGCCGCTGAACGCGATCAGGGCGGCGGTGGCCAGCGCGCTGAATCTGAGCAGGCCCCTTCTGGCAGGTCTCTCCGACATCGTGAATCCCCAGTGGTAGTGCGGATGGATCAAGAAGTTCTGCGGCGGCCGGCGATGCGAGCGCCGAAGCCGAACGCCACGAGCAGCACGGCGACCACCCCGAGTCCGAGCACGCTGGCGCCGGTCTTGGCGAGCGCGCCTCTCGTGCCACCGCCGTCGTGCTGGTCAGGTGACGGTGCGGCACGCGGATTCGGTACGACGAAGAAGTCACGGGACACCACACGATCCGCTGAGACGTCCACGTGGTTGTCCGACTCGCCGGTGAGCTTCCACGGCCCATCGATTTCCGCCCAGTAGGCACCTGGCGGAACCTGATCGAAGCGCACGTTCCCCGCGGAGTCCGAGACCGTGTCAGCGACGATGGCGCCGTACTCGCGGTCGGTCATCAGCAGGATCCGTGCCGCGGGGAGCGTCTCGCCGGGGTCGGCCTCGTGGTTGCCGTTCTTGTCGTGCGCGAGCCGGCCCTTCAGCGAACCGAACCCACCCGGAACGCTGGCCCAGTCCTCACCGGACACGAAGTCGACCTCGTCGGCGACGTTCGGCGCGAAGTCGCAGTACACCCTCACCCGGCTCGTCCAGCGTGCGCCCGCGGGCACCTTCTCGGTGGCGACGACCGTCTTCACCTCACCGGGGTTGAGCGTCACGCCCGAGGTCTCCCGGCGCAGATCGCCCCAGCCGGCGGACATGGGCTCGCCCAGCTGATCGGTGTCGGCGACCCGGTTGCAGGCCGCCTGGATCCCGCTGACCACGTAGTCGCTCTTGTTCCTGAGCTTGATGGTGATCTTGGCGTCGTCGCCGATCGCGTACACCGCCTGGTCGAGCGTCAGCGTCGCCTCGATCGCCTCGTAGTACGGCCGATCCGCACGCGCGGTGACCTGAGCAGGAGGCCCCGGCGCCACCTGGATCTGCCGAGGGGCGCCGTCGCTGTGCACCATCCACCCGTCGGCCAACGTGTAGTCGATCCAGTAGCGACCGGAAGGGACGTCCTTGAACGAATACCGGCCCTCTGCGTCCGTCGTGGTCTTGAGGTAGCTGTACGGCACACCGCCGTTGCCCTCCACCACGGCGTCCGCAGCGCCCTCGCCCGGATCCTGCTGCTTGTTGTGGTTCCTGTCGACGTAGATGACACCGGTGATGTCACCAGTGGTCTGCACGACCTCGACCTCACCGTTGTACTCGATCAGATCTGAGATCGGCCTGCCGATGTGGTCGATGGCCCCCTGAACGGTCAGCTTGCCGTCGGCGAACTCGTGGATCCTGCCTGAGAGGCTGAACGTACGAGACTCTCCGGCGGGAATCCGCACACCGGGACCCTCCATTCTGACGTCGCCCAACTGCTCGTCAGAGATCTCCAGCGAGTCGAACGAGCCGGTCAGCCTCACGCTCTCAGCAGTCTGACCACCGCTGTTCGTGATGATCAGGTCCAAGCGCACCGTCTCGTGCGACTCGTAGCGCGGCTTGTCGAACTTCACCGCGCCGTGAAGTTCCACGGGCTTCGCGTACTTGAGGAACCGGTATTCGGAGCCACCCTGCGGGGTGATGCGCACCTGCTGCTGGCCGGGGTCGGTGAACGCCCACGACCCGAGGACCACCGCCCGGTACTCACCCGCCTCAAGACCGTTGAACTCGATCTTGCCGTCCGCGCCGCTCGTACCGTTGGCGACCTTGCCTCCTATCTTCGGATCCAGCAGCACGACCTGCACGTCTTTGACGGCCTCGTCACCGTCGATGCGGGAGTCGGCGTTCCGGTCCTCGCCGAGCACCATCGCGTAGCCGCCGGTGGATCCGGTCACCGTCGCGTGCTCGCGCACGGTGGGCCCGTCGGTGTTCCAACTGGCGCTCGGCGCGAAGTCGCAGTCGAGCGTGACCACACCTTTGCCGTACGCGGCAGCCTGCGGGATCTCCTCGACGATCCTCATGGTGCGTTGCTCACCGGCCTCGAGCGTGACGCCGTTGGCCCTCAGCGCGTTCCAACCCGGACCCCGACCCAGCGCCTCCGGAGACTCCTTCCGGTCACAGCGCGCCTGAACTCCGTTGATCCTGCGATTCGTGGTGTTGGTGAGAGTCAGCGTGATCGTGGCGGACGCCGGGAGCCGGTAGCTGTCGTGGTCGAGCGTCGCCGTCACCTTCAGCTGCTCCGAGTAGGGCCGCTCAGCGCGTGCCGTCAGCGCGGTGGTCGCGTTCGCGGTGACCGTGATCAGATCACCGGTGGTCTTGGTGTGATGAACGATCCAGCCGTCGGGCAGGACGTAGGCCGGGTGGTAGACGCCCGGCGCGAGGCCGCGGAAGACGAACTTGCCGTCCGCATCGCTCGTCACGTAGTGCGAGGAGCTGTTCTCGCCACCGAAGAGGGTCACCTCCGCATCGAAGATCGCCTCGCCGGGGTCTTGCTGCCTGTTGGCGTTCTTGTCGGCGTACAAGATGCCGACCACGCTGTCCTGCTGCTGTGCCTGAGCCGGCAACGGCGCGGGAACGTTGGTCGGGGGCGGTGCGGATTCCGAGGTAGGCGGTTGCGATGTCGACGTCTCGGTCGGTGCCGACGGCGTGCTCGTCGGATCGTCCTGCGCGAAAGCCGCAGCGGACGTCGTGCCGAATGCCAGTACCGCGGCCATCGTCATAGCCCCGAACCTGAGCAGAGCGCGGCTGACCGATCTCCCGGACAATGGATCCCCCAAAAGCCCCGTGACAATGTGTCTACCGACGTCAACGCCCCCGCACGCGCCTGCAAGACGCCCGAAAAGTACCGCAGCGCACACGGTTCGCGGAAGCGTCAAGTGGCCACGAAAATGCGTTCAAGATTTTCTTCATTCAAGGGCAACCAACGGCATCGGAAAAGCGTGAGCACAGCGGGGACGGTTGTGTCTGTTGGTGGCATGCTGGTCGCCGTGACGCCGGAGGACCTAGCGCACCTGCGCCGGGCACGTGACCTGATGGACCGCGAGTACGCGAGCCCACTGGACGTGCCCGCGATGGCCCGCGCCGCCCTGATGTCGCCGTCGCACTTCTCGCGCCAGTTCCGCGCGGCCTACGGCGAGACCCCGTACGGCTACCTGATGACCAGGCGCATCGAGCGCGCCAAAGCGTTGCTGCGCCTGGGAAAGCTCTCGGTCACCGAAGTCTGCGTGGAGGTCGGCTGCACCTCGCTCGGCTCGTTCTCCGCCCGCTTCACCGAACTGGTGGGCGAAACGCCGTCCGCCTACCGCGCGCGAACTCACGACTCACTCGCGGTCGTGCCGGGGTGTCACTTGAAGGGCCTGACGCGACCGAGCAGGTTTCGAGAAGCGGCGCCGCGCCCGTCTTCCTAGGCTTCGCCGCATGAAGCTCTCGCACACGTTCCTCTTCGTCCACGACCAGGACGCCGCCATGAAGTTCTACCGCGACGTCGTGGGCCTCGAGGTCCGCACCGACGAGTCGGTGGAGGACTACCGCTGGCTCACCGTCGGCCCCGCGGACCAGCCGGACATCGAGATCGGCCTGTCCCTGGTCGGCCCACCCGTCCCGCCGACCGACCACGAGGCGCTGAACGCGTTGCTGGCCAAGGGATCCCTGCAGGGCATCATCTTCGAGCTGGACGACGTGGACGCGAAGTTCGAACAGGTCCGCGCAGCCGGCGCCGAGGTCCTCCAAGAGCCGATCGACCAGTTCTACGGCGTCCGCGACTGCGCGTTCCGCGACCCGTCCGGCAACATGATCCGCTTCTCCACCCCGCGTTCCACAACGCCGTAAATCCGCTTCTGGTTTGTGCGTTGGCGTGCTTTAGTGATGCCTTCTAGCGCACTTACGAGACAAGGTCGATGCCATGGGCAGCCCCGGACACACCGGGTGCCTCTGCTGTACCCGGTGATACCTCGCATCCTTTCGTTGCGATCACCAGGAGCTTCACCTTGACGTGGTACACCTCTTTCTTCACCGACCTGGCCAATTCCTTCTGGCGCGGCGCCGTCCAGCCCGCGCAGACCGTTGCCGAGGTCGACTTCATCACCGGCTTCACCTCCGCCGGCGCCCGCGTGCTCGACGCGCCGTGCGGCAGCGGCAGGCACAGCATCGAACTGGCCGGCCGCGGCTATCCAGTCGTCGGCCTCGACATCTCCGCAGAAGCCATCGCTTTCGCCCGCACGTTGAGTTCGGACGTCGACTGGCGCCTGGACGACGTTCGCAACCTCGCCGCACACGGCGTCTCGGCGGACATCGCCATCTGCATGGGCAACAGCTTCGGCTATCTCACCCACCTCGAAAGCCAGCAGTTCCTCGCCGACCTGGCCGCAGTGGCACCCGTCGCGGTGCTCGACTACGGGTGCGCGGCGGAGGTGTTGCTGCCTTCGCTGCCGGGCGAGATCCGGATGTCGGCGGGTGGCGTCGACATGACCGCCGCCAACACGTACGACGTGGCTTCCGGGCGGCTGCTGATCGACTTCACCTTCACCGACGGTGAGCGGGTGCAGCGGTCTGGCTGCGTTCAGCACGTCTACACGGCTGGGGAGCTCAGCCGGATGCTGATTGCCGCCGGGTTCTCGTCGGTTGAGCTGTTCGGTGATACCGACGGTGGTGCGTTCGGAATTGGCAGCCATCGGTTGCTGGCGGTGGCGCGGCGCTGAAATGCAGAAGGCCGGGGCATTGCCCCGGCCTTCGTCCGTTGCGGAAGCGGAGGGATTTGAACCCCCGGACGGTTGCCCGTCTCCCGCTTTCAAGGCGGGTGCATTCGGCCGCTCTGCCACGCTTCCCCGACACCAGGCGGTGTCAGCCGAGAAGCCTAGCTGTTCGACTCCCGCAGGTGTGTCATGACCCGGTCGAACACCTTGGCCAGGACTTCGCCTTCCTCCGGGGTGATCAGGTCGACGATGTGGGCTCGGACGCCTGCCAGGTGGGTCGGGGCGGCGTTGACCAGTTGGGCCATGCCCTTCTGGGTCAGTTCGGCCAGGACGCCCCTGCCGTCTTCTGTGCACTCGCGGCGCAGGACCAGGCCCGCCTTTTCCATTCGGGCCACCTGGTGGGAGACGCGGGACTTCGAGGAGGCCACGTCTTCGGCCAGTTGGGTCATGCGCATGCGCTGGTTGGGTTGCTCGGACAGGCGGACCAGGATTTCGTAGTCCGCCAGTGACACTCCGTGGGTGTCTTGAAGCTCTCGGTGCAGACGGTCCATGAGCATGGAGGAACCGTTCACGTAGGTGCGCCACGCACGCATCTCGCCGTCGTCGAGCCAGCGCGGCTCCTGCTCACTAGACGTCACGCGAACAAGGCTAAACCCGCGCATGACGATCGAGTCATTCCTCTGGAAAACGGGGCGTCGGGGAGGCAGACTCCTCCGCCGTACACGCGCGTTAACCACGCCTTGGAGAGGGCTTCTAACCCATGAGTTCGTTCAGACGGCTTTCCGTTCTGGCGATCACCGCCGCCGCGGCCACTGTCATCAGCGCTACGGGACCTGCGCAGGCAGATGTTCAGTCCCTGCGTGGGCGGGGCACGGTTGACGTGCGGCTGATCGGGATCAACGACCTGCACGGCAACATCGAGCCGCCTTCCGGGTCGTCCGGGCGCGTCATCCTCCCGGACGGTACGACCGTCGACGCTGGTGGCGCCGCGTTCAACGCCACGCACATCAAGAACCTCCAGAAGGAGGTCAAGAACTCCGTCGTCGTCGGGCAGGGTGACCTGATCGGCGCTTCGCCGATCGTGTCGGCGCTGTTCCACGACGAGCCGACGGTCGAGGTGCTCAACAAGGTCGGCATGGACGCGACCGCGGCGGGCAACCACGAGTTCGACGAGGGCTACCAGGAGCTCCTGCGCATGCAGCGCGGTGGCTGCCACCCGACGGACGGTTGCCAGTTCCGCGACAGCTACCCCGGCGCGAAGTTCCCGTTCCTCGGGGCGAACGTCACGCTCGCCAAGTCCGGGCTGCCCGCGCTGCCGCCGTTCTGGGTGGAGATCCGCGACGGGATGCCGATCGGTTTCATCGGCATGCCGCTCAAGGACGTGCCGATCCTGGTCGACCCGAACGGCATCAAGGAGCTCAAGTTCGGCGACGAGGTCAAGGCGGCCAACAAGTACGCCAACTTCCTCGACGCGATCGGCGTCAAGTCGATCGTCCTGCTCGTGCACCAGGGCGACCAGGTCACCTCCCCCGGCGGCGGGCCCAACGCGTGCAACGTGGCGGCCAACAACCCCGGCAGCGTCATCGCCACGCAGGTCAGCCCGAAGATCGACGCGGTCTTCTCCGGCCACAGCCACCAGCACTACAACTGCGTGGTCAAGGACCCGGCCGGCAACCCGCGGCCGTTCATCGAGGGCCTGGCGTTCGGGCGTGAGCTCAGCGTCGTCGACCTCAAGATCGACCGCCGGACGCGCGACGTCATCCGCGGCGAGACGAAGGCCGACAACAAGATCGTCACCCGCACGGTCACGCCGGACCCGGAGATCCAGGCCATCGTCGACGTCGCCAAGACGAAGGTGCGCCCGATCGCCAACCGGCCCGTCGGCACCATCGCCTCGGACATCCTGCGGGCGCAGAACGCCGCCGGCGAGTCGCCGCTGGGCAACCTGATCGCCGACTCCCAGCTCGCGGCCACCACGGGCAACGGCGCGGTGCTCGCGCTGATGAACCCCGGTGGCGTGCGCGCGGACCTCACCTACACCAGCTCGCCCGAGGGTGAAGGCAACGGTGTGGCCACCTACGGCGAGACGTTCACCGTGCAGCCGTTCGGCAACATCCTGCAGACGATCACGCTGACCGGCACGAACATCAAGGCGGCGCTGGAGCAGCAGTTCAGCGCGGCCAGGACGTTCGTGCTGCAGCCTTCCGCAGGCCTGAGCTACAGCTGGTCGGTGTCCGCGCCGTTCGGTTCGAAGGTTTCCAACGTCGTGCTCAACGGCGCTCCCCTCGACCCGAACGCGAGCTACCGCGTGACGATCAACAGCTTCCTGCAGGGCGGCGGTGACGGCTTCAGCGAGTTCACCAAGGGCACGAACATCACTGGTGGCGGCATCGACCTGGACGCGTTCTCCGCGTACCTCTCGGCGCATCCGAACCAGGCGCCTCCCGCGCTCGGCCGCATCACGCAGCTGCCGTAACCGCGGAAAGCAGCACCAAGGCCATCTCGGCGACGAAATGTCGCCGAGATGGCCTTTTCACTGTGTCCGGTTGCTCCATTTGATCTAGGGTGAGGGCCGATGTCCTGGTTGCGTCGGCTCCTGCTGCTCGCCGGTCTGCTGACCGGCGCCTGGCTGCTGGGCAGCGCAGGTGAGGCGAACGCCGACGTCAAGGTCGCGATCGACCAGCTCGAGGTCGAGGTCAGGCTGCCCGTCGTCGACATCGGGGTGAAGGTCGAGACCGGGCTCGTGCCGCATCAGCCGGACGCGCCCGTCCCGTCGAAGCCGGACCCGCGCGTCGAGACTCCCCCGCCACTTCCGGTGGCACCGCAGCCGCCTCAACCCGATGTCAAAGCACCCGTCCAGGCAGAGGTGCCGCAGCAACACCCGGCGCAGCCGGCGTTGACGACGCGGCCGACGAACCCCGTGCCCGTCCCGCAGCAGCCACAACCGCAGGCCGAGCAGCCGATCACCGGCACGCTTCCGCAGAGTGGCGCCGGGGCGAGCTCGAGCGGTGGCCAGATTCCGGTGGGCACGCTGCCGCACGTGATGCGGCCGCCCACCACCACGACGTCTCTCATCAGCACAGAGCAGCAAGACGTGCCGCGCATCGTGCGCGCGGAGGAGCCGACGTTCTCGCCTGACTGATCCCGTGCGTGCCTCCACAGCCACGCACAGGTCATTCACTCCAGGGAGAACAGTCATGCGCAAGAACCTCAACCGGACCATGTCCGCCGCACTGCTGACCGGCGGCCTGCTGGTCGCGACCGCCGGGTGGGCCCAGGCCATCCCGGTGCCGATCAACATCGACGACGAGGTCCGCGTCGGCAACCTGGTGAGCGTCCCGGTCAAGGTCTGCGGCAACGCGATCAACGTGCTGGGCAACAGCGACGCCACCTGCGAGGAGAAGCCCGCCGAGCGGCTGCAGGCCGACAAGGCCCTCGTCTCCGCGCCGGTCACGGTGTGCGGCAACTCGGTCGGCGTCGCCGGCGGTGGCGACGGCAGCTGCGGCACGACCAAGCCGGAAGAGCCCAACGGCACCGTCGAGGCCCCGGTGACGGTCTGCGGCACCAGCGCGGCCGTGCTCGGCACCGCGACCGGTGACTGCGGCAAGACCGACGTGCCCGAGGAGCCGCAGCCGGAAGACCCCAAGCCGGAGGACCCGAAGCCCGAGGACCCCAAGCCGGAGCAGCCGGGCGAGAACCCCGGCAACGGCAACCCCGGTGGTGGCAACAACGGCGACAACTCCGGCGGCGGCAACACCGGCGACGACTCGGGCGCGGGCACCCCGCAGACCGGCGACAAGGCGTCGCAGTCGCAGCAGCAGGCCTCGCCGATCCCGAACCTGTCGAGGACCGGTGCCGACCCGCTGGAGTTCCTGCTGGTGGGTCTGGGCCTGATGACCGCGGGCGTGATGGCCCGCCGCGGCGCTCGTCGCGTCACGAAAGCCTGACCACCAGGGCCTTTTCTTCGAGGCCTGATCGTTTCCTGATCGTTTTACGACAATCGCCCGGCGAGTGCCCACTCGCCGGGCGATTGCTGTCTGCACAGTCGATCTCCGCAGGTCACCCGTCTGACTTCACCAATTCAGGTTTCGGGTGAGGTGTTGAGAAATGTGACGATCAAGCGCATGCTCGATAACGAGCTGGCAACCGGTAGGTGAATGAACTAGACCATCCGGAGGCCACGCCCAGAAGGGGTAGGTGGTGCTGTGCAGGTATCTCCTCGCTGTGGCGAAACGCGGTCTGTTGCATCCCCGCGAGTGGATCGGACGTGAACGGTCCGGTCGCGACTGTGTAGCAACGGACACGAGGTTTCGGGTGCCCAGGCGCCATCGGCGTCGCTCGGCGCACTTCGACGCTGTTGAGCTCGGCATCGGTTTCGTCTCATGGCGTCACCGGTTGAGCGCCACGCCAACTCTCGTGGGCCGTAGTCGTCACTACCAAATGGGAAGTCCTCGGTGCGGTGCCCCGACGTCGGGCTCCGCACCGAGGCATGTTTCGTGCTTTATCGTTTGCGGCACCCATGGGGTCCTTGGCAGGAGGATTGCGGTGCAGTTCAACGAAGGCGCGGAACTCGATCTTTCCCAGGTCTCGGACCAGCGGGGCGTAGGCGGCCGGGTGGCGGGCGTCGGCGGCGGCCTCGGCGTGGTCGGCCTCATCATCTACTTCCTGGTGCAGCAGTTCACCGGCATCCAGCTGCCCGCGGGCGGCCTGGAGGGGCTGGGCCAGAACACCCAGGTCGAATCCAGTCAGCTGGCCGAGAAGTGCAAGACTGGCGCCGACGCGAACCGCGACAGCGACTGCCGGGTCGTGGCCACGATCAACTCGATCCAGGCGTTCTGGACCGACCAGTTCGCCCGCTCGGGCAACACCTACCAGGTCACCAAGACCAACTTCTTCCGCACCAGCGTGAACACCCGCTGCGGCAACGCCACCTCCGCGGTCGGCCCGTTCTACTGCCCGGCCGACTCCCAGGTGTACATCGACCTGGACTTCTTCAACGAGCTGCGCACCAAGTTCGGCGCGACCGGCGGCCCGTTCGTGGAGGCGTACGTGCTGGCCCACGAGTACGGCCACCACGTGCAGAACCTGCTCGGCACCTCCGACCGGGTCACCTCGCGCACCGGCCCGACCTCGGACTCGGTGCGGCTGGAACTGCAGGCGGACTGCTACGCGGGTGCCTGGGCCAAGGCGGCGACGACCGTGCCGAGCTCCAACGGCCAGCCCCTCATCTCCAACATCACCCAGGAGGACGTGAACGCGGCCCTCGACGCGGCGGCACGCATCGGTGACGACTTCATCCAGCGCGAGCTCGGTGGCGGGCGGGTCGACACGACCAAGTTCAGCCACGGCAGCTCGGCGCAGCGGCAGAAGTGGTTCAACACCGGGCTGTCGACGGGCGACCCGGCGCGCTGCAACACGTTCGACACGAACAACCTGGGCTGAGCACAGCGACGCGAAAGGCCGGGCCTCCTGAGGGAGACCCGGCCTTCGTCATTTCAGGAACCGACTAGGACGCGGCCGCGTGCGAGTGGTCGTGCGCGGCGGACTTCATGAGCGCCGCGGACTTGCGGGCGTCGGCCCGCTTCGAGCGCGGCGGCACGCCGTTGACGTCCTCGGTCGAGACGCCGTAGGCAGCGGTCACGAACGCGATGGCGCCTGCGTTGCGGCCGAGGGCCGTGCGGTCGATGTTGCCGAGGTTGTCGCACTTCGAGTGGTAGCAGGGGTCGTAGGCGACTCCCGCGGTGCCGCCCCACTTGGCTGCCTGGGCCGCGGTCTTGACGCCTTCGGCGCCGGTGAAGAGGCCGCCGGCCGGGATGCCCTGTGCGATGAACTCGCCGTAGTCCGAACGGCCCGAGAAGTCGGTGCCCTCGGTCGGGACGCCCTTGGCCACGAAGTAGTCGGCGAAGGCCTTCTCGATCTGCGCCGAGCCGTACGGGCCGGGGCCCGCGCCGACGTTGTCGGAGTTGTCGCCGTCGTAGATGAAGTACGCGGCGTTCGGGGAGCCGACCATGTCGAAGTTCAGGTACAGCGCGATGTCCAGCTGCTGTTCGAACGTCAGCGAGCGGACATAGTACTCGGAGCCGATCAGGCCGCGCTCTTCCGCACCCCACCAGGCGAACCGGATGGCGTTGTCGACCTTCGGGCGCGAGCCGAGCTGCAGGGCGGTCTCGAGCAGCGCCGCGGAGCCGGTGCCGTTGTCGTTGATGCCGGGGCCGACCTCGACGCTGTCGAGGTGTGAGCCGGCCATGACGACGTTGTTGGTGCGGCCGGTCTTGGTCTGCGCGATGACGTTGCGCTCGGTGCGGGACTCGGTGTGGGAACGCATGTCCACGGTGACCGTGGAACCGGCCTTGCCCGCCAGCGTGGTGCCGTCGGCCTGGGAGATGCCGCCGGTCGGGATCACGCCGGGGTTGGTCAGCGTCACGTTGGAGAGCGGGCCCGCGACGTTGTTCGAGACCAGCACGGCCACGGCGCCAGCGGCGGCCGCGTTGAGGTGCTTCTGCTCGAACGTGCACCCGCCGCGGCGGATCAGGGCCACCGAGCCGGTGAAGTTCTGGCCGGCGAAGTCGCTGGCCTCACAGCCCGTGGTGGTGTCTTCGGGGACGACGCGCAGCGGACCGGTCACGCCGCCGACGGGGGTCTGCGGTGACTGGACCAGGATCAGCGCCTGGTAGTTCACGCCGTCGACGCGGGCGGACTCGGCGTCGTTGACGTCGATGTCGTAGGTGAACGTCGGCGTCGAGACGATGAAGCCCTCGTCGCGGAGCTTGCCCGCCACGTAGTCGACGCTCGCGTCGTAGCCGGGGGTCAGCGCGGCACGGCTGCCGCCGTTGCGGTCCGCGATGCGCTGGAAGGCGATCAGGTGCCGGTTGACGCCCTCGACGGTCACCTTCTTCGCGAGCTTCTTGGCGAGTGCGGGGCCTTCTGGTTCAGCTGCGGCGGACGCGGTGGCGGTGGGGGCTGCGACTAATGCCGAGATGGCAAGCACGGTCGCCAGCTTGGATCTGCCGGACATATGAACGTTCCCCTTCGTTCGAGATGGCTGAACCCTCACAAAGGGGAGACCTGGACCACAATCCGTCGGTCGGTGGGTGTTCAGCTGGTGATCAGCCGAACACAGTCAGCTAACCCCTCGACGGTGACCTTCCACTCCGGGCGCACGAAGTTCGCCGCGTCCAGGCGCAATCGCACGTGCTCAAGACGTTCTCCGCGCGGTGCGGCAGCGATCGTGCCGTCGTGGACGTAGCCGAGCTTCTCGCTGACACGGTTGGACGCGATGTTGCCCATCCATGCAGCTGATCTCGCAATGTGGGCACCGAGGTGATCGAACGCGAACTGCAGCACGGCAATCCGCATCTCGGTGCCGAAACCGCGGCCGTGGTGCTTGAGGCCGAGCCACGACCCCGTGTTCACCTCACGCAGCACGCCGAAGTCACGCGCACCGATCTCCTGGACGCCGATGACCTCGCCCTCACACCGCACCAGGAAGGTGATCGCCCAGTCCTTCGCGGCGAACTTCGCTCGGTTGCTCCAGAAGAACTGGACCATGCCGAGCCCGTCGTCCTCGGCCAGGCTGTCGGTCCACGGCACGTTGAACGGCATCTCGGCCGGGTCGTGCACGCCGTTCTTCGCCACCTCGACGAGCTCGTACAGCCCCTCGTCGTCGTCCGGGCGCAGCTCCAGGCGCGGTGTGCGGAGAACGAGGTGTCGCAGCGGCCAGGCGTCCATGTTCCGATGGTGCCGGGCCTGTCGAGCGGTATTACGGTCGACCGCATGCGTGCCATCTCTGTTCGCGAACCCGGCGGCCCGGACGTGCTCGAGTGGACCGAGGTCCCCGACCCCGTGCCCGGCCCCGGCGAGGTGCTGATCGATGTCGCCGCGAGTGCGGTCAACCGGGCGGATCTGTTGCAGCGGCAGGGTTTCTACCCGCCACCCCCTGACGCCTCCGACATCATCGGGCTGGAGTGCTCCGGCACGATCGCCGCGCTCGGCGAGGGTGTGACCGGCTGGAACGTCGGCGACGAGGTGTGCGCGCTGCTCGCCGGCGGCGGCTACGCGGAGAAGGTCGCGGTCCCGGCGCCGCAGGTCCTCCCGCTGCCCAAGGGCGTCGACCTGGTCACCGCTGCCGCACTGCCCGAGGTCGCGTGCACGGTGTGGTCGAACGTCGTGATCGACGGCCGGTTGAAGCTCGGTGAGACGTTCCTCGTGCACGGCGGTGCGGGCGGCATCGGCACGCACGCGATCCAGGTCGGCAAGGCACTCGGCGCGACCGTCGCGGTCACGGCCGGCTCCGACGAACGGCTCGCGAAGTGCGCGGAACTCGGCGCGGACATCACCGTCAACTACAAGACCCAGGACTTCGTGGCCGAGGTCAAGCAGGCGGACGTCGTCCTCGACAACATGGGCGCCTCCTACCTCCCCCGCAACATCGACGTGCTGGCACCGGACGGCCGATTGATGATCATCGGCATGCAGGGCGGGGTGAAGGGCGAGCTGCCGATCGGGAAGCTCCTCAGCAAGCGGGCCTCGGTGATGGCGACCGGACTGCGTGGACGGTCGATCGACAGCAAGGGCGCGATCGTGGCGCAGGTCCGCGAGCACCTGTGGCCGTTGGTCGAGAGCGGTGCGGTGCAACCGATCGTCGGCCAGGTCGTGCCGATGTCGAACGCCGCGGAGGCGCACCGGTTGCTGGAGGCGAGCGACGTCTTCGGGAAGGTGCTGCTCAAGCGAGAGCGGTAGCAGCGGCCAGCGAGGTCCGGGGAGCCGTGCGGAACTCCAGCCCGAACTCCTCGGACCACCGCGTCAGCACCGCGGCCTCGTCCGGCCGGTCGACGTCGTCCGCCAGCACGGTCGCCCCCGGCGCCAGCACGGCGCGCAGCACGGGCAACGCCGGATAGCGCGAGTCGCCGAACCCCGGTCCGTCCACCAGGAGCAGGTCAACGAGGCCGAACCGCTCGACGTACCCCAGCACTTCGTCGTGCACCTGCTGCGGCGCGTACCACTGGCCGTGCCGCGACAACGCTGCCGGATGCCGTGACAACGGCGCGTGCACTACGCGTGCGACCGAGCCCAGACCTTCGCGCCTCAGCTGTGAGGCAACGAAAGCAGCCGTGCGTTCGTCGTGCTCGATCGCCAACAGGTGCCCGAATCCGCGCTGCTGCAACAAACGCGCCAGCAGCACAGACGAAGAGCCGCAGCCCAGTTCGACCAGGACGGTCCGGGCGCCGAGCACGATCTCGTCCATCACCGCGATGAGAGCGGCGGGGCGCAGGTCGCCGGCGAGCGACGGCAGGTACTCCGTGTTCAACGAGCCGATGCGCTGCAGGGCCGAGAGATCGGCGAGCTCGCGAGCAAGCGAGTCGTCCAAGAATGATCTCCCAAGCCTCAGCCCAGTTCGGCCACCGCCCGCACCAGGTCGTCCATCTCGACGGCGTTCGTGTAGTGCGCGAGCCCGATGCGGATGGCGCCACCGATCTCGCCGACGCCCAGCACCGAGAACACCCCGTGCTGGCCGCGGTCGGCGAACGCGCAGACGCCCCGCGAAGCGAGGTGTTCGACGCCGTCCTCCGCCTTGACCCCGGCGATCGAGAACGCCAGCGCGGGCACCCGCCGCATGGCGTCGCCGATCACCATCACGTGTCGCAGCGAACGCAGTTCGTTGATGAGATTAGCGAGCAGCCCGGCCTGGTAGGCCTTCACGGACCCCAAAGACGTGACCAGCCGCTCACGGCGCGTGCCCGACGCCGCGTCGTCGAGGTCCGCCAGGTAGTCCACGGACGCGACCAGACCGGCGAGCATCGGGTAGGCGTGCGGACCGAGTTCCAGCCGTTCGGGGCCGCGGGCGGCGGGGTCGAACGAGACCGACGGCAGCCGCTCCAGCACCGACGGGTCGCGGAACACCAGCGCGCCGACCGGCGGGCCACCCCACTGACCAGCGGAAAGAGCCACCACGTCGGCGCCCATGCCGATGATGTCCAACGGCACGAAAGGCGCGGCCGACGACGCGTCCACGACCATCAACGAGCCGTGCGCACGGGCCACCGCCGAGATCTTGCCCAGGTCCGGGCGGGTGCCGACGACACCGGACGCCGCGGTGATGGCGATCAGCTTGGTGCGGTCGGTGACCAGTTCGTCGTACTGCCAGCTCGGCAGCTCGCAGGTCTCGATGTCGATCTCTGCCCACTTGACCGCGCTGCCGGTGCGCTGGGTGGCGCGCAGCCACGGCGCGATGTTCGCCGGGTGGTCCAGCCGGGACACGAGGACCTCGTCGCCCATGAACCAGTCGTCGGTCATCGCCTCGGCGAGGCGTTGCAGCAACACGGCGGAGGACGGACCGAGCACGACACCGGCCGGATCGCCACCGACGAGGTCCGCCACGGCCCTGCGGGCGGCGTCGACGATGGCCTCGGCGCGTTGTGAGGCTGGGAAGATGCCGCCGGGCCCGGAGACGGGGGCGCGCAGTGCGGTGGAGACGGCGGTCGCGACCTGTTCGGGCACCTGCATGCCGGCGGGTGCGTCCAGGTGGACCCAGCCGTCGCCGAGCGCGGGGAAGAGCCCCCGTACCCGTGCGACGTCGAACGCCATGCCTCACACCGTACGTATGAACGCAAACACAGTGTCGGCCAGCCCCCACCCGGCTAACCGGTGAAACACGAAAGAGACGAGGATGGAGACATGAACCAGGAGCAGCCCGTTGTGATCGTCGGCGGCCAGGACGGCGACATCACCGACATGGTCGAGCAGCCCGCGAAGGTCATGCGGATCGGCACGATGATCAAGCAGCTGCTCGAGGAGGTGCGGGCGGCACCTCTGGACGAGGCGAGCCGCAACCGCCTCAAGGAGATTCACAAGCGCTCCATCGAGGAGCTCGAGGACGGCCTGGCGCCGGAGCTGCGCGAGGAGCTGGAGCGGCTCTCGCTGCCGTTCACCGAGGAGGGCACTCCGTCGGACGCCGAACTGCGGATCGCCCAGGCGCAGCTCGTGGGCTGGCTGGAAGGCCTGTTCCACGGGATCCAGACGGCGTTGTTCGCCCAGCAGATGGCCGCGCGGTCGCAGCTGGAGCACATGCGCGGCCGCGCGCTGCCCGCCGGCAGCAGCGGCGAAGGTCACGACGGTGGCACCACTGGGAAAGGCACCGGCCAGTACCTCTAGCCGGGACACCGGGTGGTGGCCCTACGATGCGCGCTGAACTTCCCTGAGAGGAGCCATCGTGCTCGAGCAGGTGCGCCGCGGTCTGTCCGCAAAGCAGTTGCGCCACAAGTTGCGCGTCAAGGCGATCGAAATCGTCACGGACGCCGTGGCCCCGATCCGCGCCCAGATCGACGACCTGCAGAAACAGGTGGACGAGCTGCGCGTCGAGATCCGCCACCAGGGCGACCGCGCCGTGGACCAGACGCGTCAACTCGAGGTGCGCACGCGCCGCGACCTCGTGTTCGCGGGCGAGCAGGAGGCCGCGCTGCAGAGTGCGAACTTCGTGCGCGACGAGATGCCTCACACGCCGCAGTTCGGTCACCCGCACGAGACACTCGAGTACGCGCTGTCGCTGGCCCCCGAGGGCGGCCTCGCGCTGGAGTTCGGCGTCTACACGGGCACCACGCTCAAGATCATCGCGACCGCCCGGGAAGGCGCCGACGTCTACGGCTTCGACTCCTTCGAGGGTCTGCCGGAGAACTGGCGCAACAGCTTCCCCGCGGGCACGTTCAACGTCGACGGCCTGCCGGAGGTGCCGGGTGCCGAGCTCGTCGTGGGCTGGTTCGACGACACCCTGCCGGGCTTCCTGGAGGCCCACCAGGGTCCCGTGACGTTCCTGCACGTCGACTGCGACCTGTACTCCTCCACGAAGACCGTGCTGGAGCTCGTCGGGCCCCGCCTGGTCGAGGGCAGCGTCATCCTGTTCGACGAGTACTTCAACTTCCCCGGCTGGCGCGACCACGAGCACAAGGCGTGGACCGAGTACCTCGAGCAGACCGGCATCGAGTTCACCTATGAGGCGTTCACCTACGACAACGAGCAGGTGGCCATGAAGGTGATCAAGATCCCGACCCGGTGACCACTCCGTGACGTACCGGCGTCCAGGTCGTTCTCAGGACGCCGGTACGCTCAGTCCTCGTGCAAGCCACCAGTACCCTCGACCAGCCCGAGGCGCCGCCTGCCGTCAAGTCGCGCAGCTTCAAGCGCGCGTTCGCAGACGTCCGCGAGGCATGGGACCACCGCGAACTGTGGGGTCACCTCGGCTGGCAGGACATCAAGCAGCGCTACCGCCGATCGGTCATCGGTCCGTTGTGGATCACGATCTCGATGGGCACGACAGCCCTCGCGCTCGGCTTGCTGTACTCGGTGCTGTTCAAAACGGAAGTCGCGACGTTCCTGCCGTACGTGACGGTCGGCTTCATCGTCTGGAACTTCATCGTCGGCTGCGTCACCGAGGGCACCGACGTCTTCATCGCCAACGAGGGGCTCATCAAGCACCTGCCCGCGCCGATCACGGTCCACGTGATGCGCATGGTGTGGCGCCAGGTGCTGTTCCTCGTGCACAACCTCGTGGTCTACGTGGTCGTGCTCGCCATCTTCTTCACCTCGCTCAACCACGAGTACCGGATCGCCGCGGACAGCCCGCTGCAGCCCGGCCTGAGCTGGACCATGGTGCTCGCGATCCCCGGCTTCGTGCTGCTCGCGGTGAACGCGGTGTGGATCGCGCTGCTGTTCGGCGTCATCAGCACCCGCTTCCGGGACATCCCGCCGGTGGTCAACAGCTTCATCAACCTGGTGTTCTTCATGACGCCGATCGTCTGGGACGCCGGCGTGCTGAACCGGGTCACCGGTGGCGGCGACGGCGACTGGCGCATGCTGATCGCCGAGCTCAACCCCGTGTACCACTTCGTCGAGATCGTCCGCGCCCCGCTGCTCGGCCACACGGTCGACTGGCACCACTGGGCGATCGCCGGCGGCTTCACCCTGTTCGGCTGGTTCGCCGCGCTGGTGATCCTGCGCAACTACCGCGCCCGCGTTTCCTACTGGGTCTAGAGGAGGTCGACACCCATGGTCAGCATCGACGTTTGGAACGCATCGGTCGACTTCCCGATCTTCGACGCGAAGTCGAGGTCGCTGAAGAAGCTCGCGCTCGGCAAGGTCGGCGGCAAGATCGGCTCTGAGGGCCGTGTCCCGATCATCGAGGCGCTGCACGACATCACGCTGTCGCTCAACGACGGTGACCGGGTCGGCCTGGTCGGCCACAACGGTGCCGGCAAGTCCACGCTGCTGCGCCTGCTGGCGGGCATCTACGAGCCGACCCGCGGCCAGTCGCGCATCGTCGGCAAGGTGGCTCCGGTCTTCGACCTCGGCGTCGGCATGGACCCGGAGATCTCCGGCCACGAGAACATCATGATCCGGGGCCTGTTCCTGGGCATGACCCGCAAGCAGATGGAAAAGCGCGTCGACGACATCGCGGAGTTCACCGAGCTCGGTGACTACCTGCAGATGCCGCTGCGCACGTACTCGACCGGCATGCGCGTCCGGCTGGCGCTGGGCGTGGTCACGTCGATCAACCCCGAGATCCTCCTGCTCGACGAGGGCATCGGCGCGGTCGACGCGGCGTTCATGGCGAAGGCCCGTGACCGGCTCAAGGACCTGGTGGCCCGCTCCGGTCTGCTGGTGTTCGCGAACCACTCCGACGAGTTCCTGGCGGAGTTCTGCGACACCGCGATCTGGATGGACGAGGGCCACGTGAAGATGCACGGCGGTCTGCGCGAGGTGCTGACCGCGTACAAGGGCTTCGACCCGTTCGAGCGGATGCACGAGCACGACCCGACCCCCGTGCTCAGCGGAAATGGTGGCGACTAAGTGAACCTCGAGGCGCTGCCCAAGGGCTCCGTCGTGGCGGTGGTGGTCACCCGCCACCGCAGGGAGCTGCTGTCCGAGTCGCTCAAGGCACTGGCGACGCAGACCCGCGTCCCCGACCACCTCGTCGTGGTCGACAACGGCCCTGACCAGCCGGTGAACGACCTGGTCGAGCAGTCCCCGCTGCCCACGACGTACCTCGCGTCGCACCGCAACCTCGGTGGCGCCGGCGGGTTCGCCCTGGGCATCCTGCACGCGCTGTCACTGGGCGCGGACTGGGTGTGGCTGGCCGACGACGACGGCCGTCCCGCCGACGAGAACGTGCTGGCCGTCCTCCTGGAGGAGGCCGAGCGCCGCAACCTGGCCGAGATCTCCCCGGTCGTCACGAACATCGAGAACCCGGACAAGCTCGCGTTCCCGCTGCGCAGGGGCCTGACCTGGAAGCGGTCGGCCGCCGAGCTGGGCACCGACTTCCTGCCGGGGATCGCGTCGCTGTTCAACGGAGCGCTGTTCCGCGCCTCGACGCTCGACGTCGTCGGCGTGCCGGACTACCGGCTGTTCTTCCGCGGTGACGAGGTCGAGGTCCACCGCCGCATGGTCCGCAGCGGACTGCCGTTCGGCACCTCGCTGAAGGTCGCCTACGTGCACCCGGACGGCTCGGACGAGTTCAAGCCGATGCTCGGCGGCCGGTTCCACGCGCAGGACCCGGAGAACCCGGTCAAGCGCTACTACACCTACCGCAACCGCGGTTACCTGCTGTCCCAGCCGGGCATGCGCAAGCTGGGGCTGTTGGAGGTATTCCGGTTCGGCCTGTACTTTCTCGGGGTCCGCAGGGACCCGAAGGCTTTCGTCGAGTGGTTGCGCCTGGTCCGGCTGGGGCGGCGTGAGCAATTCTTCCGCAAGTGAGCGCTTCGATACCGATTGCTTGAGATGACTGCAACTCTGAGCCCGGCAGTGGCGTCGGGCAGACCCGGATTCCGGGAACGCGTCACACCACCGCTCACCATGGTGGTCCTGGTACTGCTCGGTGCGGTCATCCCGCTGTACCGCAATCACATCTTCTACTACTGGGACGACACGGCGGCAGCCGCCGTTCCGGTGTGGCAGCGGATGGGCGAGGCCTTCAGCGAAGGCCGGATCCCGCTGCTCGAACTCGACATGTGGCGCGGCGGCAACTTCGCTGCCGAGGCGGCCACCGGCATGTGGAACCCGATCGAGGTCCTCCTCGCGGTGGCCACCGGCTGGATCGACAACGTCGCGCTCGGCATCACGATCGTCAAGCTCGCGTTCCTCGTGGCCTTCGCCGTCGGCACGTACCTGCTGGCCCGCGAGTACGGCAGCAAGCCGTGGATCGCGGCGGCCGTCGGTACCGCGCTGCCGCTGTCCGGCTACATCCTGTTCATGGACGGCACGTCCTGGATCAACGCGCTCACCGTCTACGGGTTCCTCCCGTACGTGTGGTGGACGGCCAGGCGCACGGCCAGGCTGGGCAAGTCGACCGTGTGGGTCGTGGTCGCCGGCTTCCTCGCCGCCACGACCGGCAACCCGTACGTGCTGGTGTCGATCTTCCTGATCGTGCTCGCCGTCGCCGTCGAGGCGTGGCTCGCGTTCGACCGGCGCAAGATCTTCAACCTGTTCGCGGCCGGGTTCGCGGTGCTGCTGCTGAACATCGTCGTGTACCTGCCGTTCTCGCTGACCTCGTCGGTCAGCTACCGCAAGGACAGCAGGACGTTCAACGACGGGTTCCTGTCGCCGCAGCTGCAGGACTTCTTCGGGATGAGCAACCCGGCGGCGCAGCCGTTGATGAACATCTGGAGCGGTCTCAACCCGACGTTCCCGGCGCTCTACCTGGCGTGGTTCTTCCTGCCGCTGCTCCCGTGGTTCCGCTGGGGCGTGCTGTGGGAGAAGCGCAAGGAGTACCTCGGCCTCTACCTGTACACGCTGGCCTACCTGTTCCTGGTGCTCGGCCCGTCGAACCTGAACATGTTTCGCTGGCCGGCGCGACTGGTGCCGTTCTTCTTCATCCCGCTGGTCGTCATCTGGGCGGTCGTCGCCAGCCAGGGCATGCAGAAGACCAACACGAAGGCGCGCACGCTCGGTTCGCTGGGAATCGTGCTGGTCGGGGCCTACTTCGGCTGGGCGGCACTGCCGCAGACCAACGTGCGCCAGGCGTACACGATGGTCCTCGTGATGATCGCGGTCTTCGTGCTGCTGAAGGTCGGCATCGGCCGCTTCAAGGGCTACGCGGTGATGGCGGTCGGCACGATCGGCTTCCTCGCGCTGCAGTCCGCGTGGTTCCCCGGCAACTACAGCGTCGCCGACTACAAGTTCCCGACCAGCGAGCACCTGCTGGAGCAGCGGTTCGACCAGCGCTACGAGGGCGTGACGGTCCAGCTCAGCGACCTCGGCAGGATCGCGGGGAACGACAAGTACCCCGGCGGGGCGTACCAGGACTTCACCTTCGGCACGAACTACAGCATCGCCGGCGTCGAGGCGCTGACCGCGTACAGCGGCGTCGGCTTCAACGCCATGGACGCTGAGCTCTGCACCACCTACAACGGTGCGGTCTACTGCCCCGAGGCGTGGAAGAGGCTCTGGACGGCACCGAAGGGTGCGGACAAGCCGCTCGCCGACCTGCTCCGCGCGGAAACGGTCGTCGTGCAGAACAACCTCATCGACACCCGGAACGTCCCTGCACCGGAGGGCTGGCGCAAGGCCGAGTCCACCGATCGCGTGGTCGTCTGGAAGCGCATCGCCAAGCCGGCGTTCCCCGACGGCAGGCTGTCCTCGGTCCCGAACGGTGTCAAGATCGACTCCGACCGGATGACCGGCAGGGTCAGCGAAGAGGTGAAGTTCAGCGGCGGAGGAGGCGGCAAGCTGGTCTTCTCCCGCCTCGCGTGGCCGGGCTACGTGGCCACCGTCAACGGCCAAGAGGTGCCCGCGAAGCTCGGACCTGCAGGTCTGCTGGAGGTCGAGTTGCCGAAGGACGTCCGTGAGGGAACGCTTCAGATCGACTGGGTCATGCCCGGCATGACCATCGGCCTCATCGCCGGCGCGGTGGGCATCGCGCTGACTCTGGGGCTGGCCTTCATCGACCGCTCGCAGCGGCGCAGGCGCCGTGACGAGCCGCAACCCAACGCTGACCCGGAGAACGTGGACGACGACGTCCTGGTGACCGTCGGAACAGGAGAACGAAAGTGACCGACCAGACGCGTCGACCTTTGGTGTCGATCGTGGTGCCGGCTTACGACGAGGCCCCCAACGTGGCGGGAACGGTCGAGCTCTTCCGCCAGATCAAGCAGTCCCAGCCGGACGTCGACTTCGAGCTCGTGCTCATCGACGACGGCTCGTCGGACGGCACGGCGGACCTGTTCGTCGCGGCGCTGGGTGAGAACGACGTCGCCCGTGTCGCGTCGTTCTCCCGCAACTTCGGCTCGCACGCGGGCGTCAGCGCCGGCTTCGCGATCTGCCGCGGCGACTGCGCCATCACGCTCAGCGCCGACCTGCAGGAGCCGGTCGAGGTCATCGACCGCTTCCTGAACGAGTGGCGCGCGGGCAGCGACATCGTCTGGGCCATCCGGTCCGTTCGCTCGGTCCCGAAGGGCCTCGCCAACAAGCTGGCGATGAAGTTCAACGACTTCTTCGCCAAGCACGCCGACCTGCCTGACAGCTACCCGAAGGCCGGCCCGTCGCAGATGCTGGTGAGCCGTCCCGTGCTGGACGTCATCAACCAGATGCCGGAGCTCAACCGCAACCTGCTCGGCCTCGTCGCGTGGACCGGCTTCAAGCAGACCACGGTGGCGTTCGAGCAGAAGCCGCGTGCCGCGAACGACAGCAAGTGGACGACCAGCAAGAAGATCAAGCTGGTCTTCGACTCGTTCATCGCGTTCTCGATCATGCCGATCTTCCTGATGCTGTTCGCGGGCGTCATCTTCACCGGCATCGGCCTGTTGACCGTCTTCGGTTTCCTGCTCGGCGCCCTGATCACGCTGTCCGCGCCGAACGCGATCGGGATCATCGTCGGCGTCGTGCTCTTCTGCACCGGCGCGAACCTGGGCTGCACCGGCATGCTCGGCCAGTACCTGTACCGGGCCGGTGACGACGCGCGCCGTCGTCCGCTCTACATCATCCGGCAGCTGCGTGACATCAACAGCCTCGCGGGCCAGTCGCCGCAGGGCGTCGTCAACGTCAACCCGCTCGACGTTCCTGGCCTCTCCGGCGTCAACGGGCTGGGCCGCCGCTGACCCGCTCCGCTTCACCGGCAGCCACCCTCGGTCTCCGAGGGTGGCTGCTTTTTTGTTCAGCTGCCGGGACACTCGGGTAATCACTCGCACACGCCGCGTGATCGGAGTAAGACGGGATGAGTGATTTCCCGACGCAGACTTCTCACGGCAGCCGGTGCGACAGCCCTGCTCACCGCGTGTGGTTCGAACACCGGGCGCGGCGGCGACGGTCAAGCTCTCCGGCAGTGGTACCACGCGTACGGCGAACCCGGCGTGCAGCAAGCGGTGGAGCGGTACGCCAAGTCGTACGGCAAGGTCCCCGTCGACGTGCAGTGGAACCCCGGCGACTACGACTCGAAGCTCGCGACGAGCCTGCTGTCCGGCAGCGGGCCGGACGTCTTCGAGTCCACGACCCAGGTCAGCGCCGTACGGGCCGGCCAGATGGTGCCGCTGGACGACGTGATCGCGTCCGCCAAGGACGACTTCACCGCGTCGATCCTCGCCGGGCACACGGTCGACGGGCAGATCTACGGCATCCCGCAGGCCGTGGACATGCAGATGTTGTTCTACCGCAAGAGCATGTTCGCCTCGGCGGGAGTGACTCCTCCGTCCACTGTGGATGAGCTGGTCAGCGCGGCGCGCCGGTTGACCACGGGCGGCGTGAAGGGGTTGTTCGCGGGCAACGACGGTGGCGTGGCGGTGCTCGGAGGACCGGCGCTGTGGTCCGCGGGGCTCGACTACGTGACGCCGCAGCACCAGGTCGGGTTCGACGATCCCCTTGCCGCGCAAGCGATCGGCAAGCTCCGGGAGCTGAACACGAGCGGGGCGCTGCTGCTGGGAGCGGTGAAGGACTGGGCGGAGCCGGACGCGTTCACCCAGGGGCTCGTGGCGATGCAGTGGACGGGACTCTGGACTGTTCCCGCCGTGCAGAAGGCGTTGGGTGACGACTTCGGGGTGCTGCCGTGGCCCCGGCTGAACGACTCCGGCCGCCCTTCCGTGCCGGTCGGCGCGTTCGGCGCGATGGTGAACGCGAAGTCGGCGAAAGTGGCCGAGGCCAAGGAGTTCGTGCGCTGGCTGTGGGTCGAGCGGACCGACTACCAGGCGGACTTCAACCAGTCGTACGGCTTCCACATCCCGCCGCGCCAGTCGCTCGCGGCATCGGCGGAGAAGCTGAAGACCGGTGCCGCCGCGGACGCCGTGAAGTTCGTGCGGGACAACGCGAAGGCGTCGAACCCACCCGACTGGACGTCGGCGATGAGGACCGCGTTCGGCGACGCCGTGTCCCAGGTGGTCCGCGACGGTGCCGATGCCTCGACGGAACTACGGGGTGCGGTGGCGAAGGTGCGTGACGAACTGAAGCGCCTCTACGGATGACGCGCTCGTTCTGGCTGTTCGTGGGGCCGTTCTTCCTCGGGCTGCTGGTGTTCGTGTACGTGCCGATCGGGTGGAGCGTGCTGCTCTCGTTCTTCGACGCGCGCAACACCGTGACGCCGACGACGTTCGTGGGCTTCGACAACTACGCGGACATGCTGACGGACGGGCCGTTCCTGCAGTCGCTCGGCACCTTCAGTCTCTTCGCGTTGTTCGTGGTGCCGCTGACGTTCGTGCTCGCGTTGGCGTTGGCCTTGCTGGTCAACGGAATCCAGTTCATGCAGACGTTCTTCCGGTCGGTGTTCTTCCTGCCGTTCGCCTGCTCGTACGTCGTCGCGTCGCTGGTGTGGAAGCTGTCGATCTTCAACGGTGTGCGGTTCGGGCTGGCGAACACCCTGCTCGGGTGGTTCGGCGAGGAGCCGATCCCGTGGACCGTCACGCCTCCCTGGTACTGGCTCGTGCTCGTGACGCTGCGGCTCTGGTTGCAGCTCGGGTTCTACATGATCCTGTTCATCGCCGGGTTGCAGCGGATTCCCCAGCACCTCTACGAAGCCGCGTGGATCGACGGCGCTTCCCGTGGCTGGCAGACGTTGCGGTACATCACGATGCCGCAGCTGCGCACCACGTCGGTGGCCGTGCTGCTGTTGCTGCTCGTCGCGGCGTACCAAGCGTTTGACGAGTTCTACAACGTGCTGGGCACCGATCGCGGGTACCCGCCGTTCGCGCGGCCGCCGTTGATCTACCTCTACTACACGGCGCTGGGGTCCGGCGGACAGGACTTCGGCCACGGCAGCGCGGGCGCGGTGATCCTGACGTTGCTGATCGCGGGCGTGACGTTGTTGCAGGGCAAGGTGATCACGCGATGAAGGTGGTCCGGTACCTGGCGCTGTCGGTCGCCGCGGTGTTGTTCCTGATCCCGTTCTACCTGGTGCTGCGCAACGGCCTGGCGAGCGAGCAGGAGATCACCTCGCCGAACTGGACGTTCTGGCCGAGCGAGATCCGCTGGGAGAACTTCGCCGAGCTGTTCGCCAACCCCGCGGTGCCGTTGGTGCGCAGCCTGATCAACTCGGTGCTCGTGGCCGTGCTGCAAACGGCGGGACAGCTGCTGTTGTGCGGGCTGGCGGGCTACGGGCTCGCGCGCATTCCCTACCGGTACGCGAACGTGGTGCTGTACCTGGTGATCGCGACGCTGATGATCCCGGCGGCCGTCACGTTCGTGCCGACCTTCGTGGTCGTCTCCACCCTCGGCTGGATCTCCGACCTGCGCGGACTGGTGATCCCCGGCCTGTTCAGCGGGTTCACCACGTTCCTGTTCCGGCAGTACTTCCTCAACTTCCCCAGGGAGATCGAGGAGGCCGCGCGGATGGACGGGCTCGGCCACTGGGGCACGTACTGGCGGGTCGTGGTGCCGAACTCCAAGGGGTTCTTCGCCGCGCTCGGTGTGATCGCCTTCGTGACCAGCTGGAACCAGTTCCTCTGGCCGTTGGTGATCGCGCAGGACCAGGACTCGTGGACGGTGCAGGTGGCACTGTCCACGTTCCTCACCGCTCAGTCGATCGAGGTCGAGCAGCTGTTCCTGGCCGCCGCCGTGTCCATCACGCCGCTGGTGATCGTGTTCGTCGCGCTGCAGCGGTTCCTGGTGCGTGGCGTGACGGAGACGGGGATCAAGGGCTAGTCGTCCTGCTCACCAGCAGGAAGATGCTCGGACCGAACCGGCAGCGGGCGAGTGCGGGTTGTGCCGCCCGCTCCACGCGCAGCAGCACGCGGTGCGGCACGACCCGCTTCAGCGCGCCCGACCGCAGGTTCGACACCGACAGACTGCGCACGACGTGCAGTCCGGCGTCGGAGAGTTGCCTGGTCACGGTGTCGAGGTTGTGGTTGACGAACGGGATCTCGTCGTCGTGGCGGTTCTCCGGCGACCGGATGTCCACCGGCTCGGCCGGAACACCCCGGCCCAGCCTGCGCAAACGGTTGCGGGCGTGGCCGAGGTTGGCGACCTCGACGACGGCGAGGCCGGCCGGGTCCAAGATCCTGGCGATCTCGGCCAGTTCGGCGGTCGGATCGGGCAGGTGGTGCATGACGCGGATCATCGTCACCAGGTCGATCGAACCCGTCGCGAACGGCAGTGCGGCCGCCTGCGCCTGGACCCGTTCGATGCCCTCGCCGAGGAACTTCGCCGCCATGTCGAGCTGGCGGCTGCTCGGTTCGGCCAGCGTCACGTGGTCGGCGTACTTCGGCAGCAGCGCGGTGATCCGGCCGTAGCCGCCTCCCACGTCCACCGCGTGCTCGAAGTGCTGACCGCTGAGCAGACGGTCGATCGCGATGCGCTCGGCGTCGTGCTCGTACTCGCGGCCCTTCCAGTAGCCCAGGTAGTCGTGGGCGGGTCCGTCGTAGAAATCTGCTCGCCTGATGTCCCCCATGCAGCCAGGACGCACCGGCACGGGGTGCGGTTGCCACGAAAAGGCCCCCAGATCGCTTGGGGGCCTTTCACGTTGATCAGGAGACTCAGCTGTTGGCCTCGAAGACCTTCCGCCACGACTCGACCGAGGTCAGCTCGGGCAGCGCGTCGCGGTACACCTTCTGCATCCGCGGCCACTCCGAGGACAGCCTGCGGTAGTTGCGGACCGCCCGCTTCATCAGCTGGCGGAACTCCTTCGGGTCGCGCTTGCGGAACGCGACACCGCTGCCGTCCGCGTTGGACACCGTCGCGCTGTCCAGGTTGCCCAGCAGGAACCAGCGGGCGTTGGACGCCGGCACGTTGATCTGCGGGCGCTGGGTCGTCGCCGCCTGCGGCTCACGCAGGTTGTGCATGAGCGCCTTGGCGGCCTCGGACGCGATGGTCACCGGGTTGGTCGGCGGGGTCAGCATCTGCTCCGCGCGCACCATGTCGAAGGTGGGCGGCGGGAACTCGCGCGCCGACGGGAGCACCTGGGCGTCCGCGTAGTGCTTGCGCAGCTCGCGGATCTCCGGCAGCGCCGTGCGCAGCGAGTCGAACAGCTTCGACGGGCCGGCCAGGAAGTCCTCGATCGCCTTCTGCTGCACGACGACCGTCGAGTACTCCATCGACAGCAGGTGCCGCAGCGACAGCTTCAGACCCTGCTTGAGCAGCGTCGAGCGCACGTCGTACGGGCTGTGCAGCGCGGCGAGGATCAGCCGGTTGCGGGTGTGGAAGTACGCCTGCCAGTCGGTGGCGTCGTTCTTGTCCGTCCACGGCATGTGCCACACGGCCGAACCCGGCAGCGAGACCGTCGGGTAGCCCTTCTCCAGCGCGCGCAGCGAGTATTCCGCGTCGTCCCACTTGATGAACAGCGGCAGCGGGTAGCCGGTGCGCTGCACGACCTCACGCGGGAACAGGCACATCCACCAGCCGTTGTAGGTGGCGTCGATGCGGGCGTGCAGTTCCTCGGTCTCGCGCAGCGACTCGGTGCCGAAGTCGTGATCGGTGAGAGCGCCCGGCGCGGCACGCCAGTAGCAGGTGCCCAGGTCGACGACCTCGCCCATGCTGTGCAGGCGGGCACGTGCCTGGAGGTTCAGCATGTGCGAACCGACGATGACCGGCTGGGCAGCGGCGCGCGCGAACGCGTTCGAACGGAGGACGGCGTCCGGCTCGAGGCGGATGTCGTCGTCCATCAGCATGATCTGGTCGGCGTCGGTGTGCTCGATCGCCTCGTACAGACCGCGGGTGAAGCCGCCGGAGCCACCCAGGTTGTCCTGCTCGATGATCTCCAGCTTGTCGCCGAGGGCCTTGACGGCCTCCTCGTAGCCAGGGGTGTTGCGGACCTTGACCGAACCCTGGTCGGCGACGAAGACCTTCTTCAGCACGGAGAAGACCGCCGGGTCCTCACCGAGGGCGCGCAGTGCGATGACCGCGTCGACCGGGCGCATGGTGGTCATGCCGATGGCGACCGTCTGCGCGGGCAGGGTCTGGTCCGTGGTCCAGGCCGCCTCGTCGATCTCCATGGTCGTGTCGTCGGTGAAGACGTCGAACCAGATCCAGCCACCGTCCTCGAACGGCGTGAGCGAGACCGGCACCGCGACCTCGGTCCACGCCTTCGGGCTGCGGATGACCTGGCCGTCGAGGTGGACCGTGTCGCCGTTCGCCTTGGAGCGGTAGACGTCGATGCGACCGGCACCGCGCACGGTCATGCGCAGGACGACGTCCTCGACGATCGTCCAGCGCTTCCAGTAGCTCGCGGGGAAGGCGTTGAAGTAGGACGCGAAGGACACCTTGGCCGAGGTCGGAACCGTCACCGCGCGCCGGGAGGAGACGTGGCTGTGCACGTTCTCCGGCTCGTCGAGGTAGAGAGGCCGCACGTCCAGCGGGTCCTCGTCGCGCGGCATGATCACCCGCTGCAGGATCTGGGTCGGGTCGATCTTGGTGGCGCTTGGCTTGGCCTGCTCGGTCACGTGCTTCCTCCGGCGAACCGAACTCACTCGGTTCGGGTCAGCTTCATGGATGTGGCTACCGCCACAGAAGATGTCGTGGCGCGGCGCGTCAGGCGCCCATTCTACTCACTGTCCAAAGACGATCGCCCGGCCGTACAGGTTGTACGGCCGGGCGAAATACGTTTCAGAACGTCATCAGTCGAGGTCGCCGTTGATCGGCGTGCCCTCGGTCAGATGCGGCGCGATCTTGTTGTCGAACGCGCTCAGCGCGGCACCGATCGCCATGTGCATGTCGAGGTACTTGTAGGTGCCCAGACGGCCGCCGAACAGGACGTTCTTGTCCGCGGCCTCCTTCTTCGCCAGCTCGCGGTACCGCTCCAGCTTCTCGCGGTCCTCCGCGGTGTTGATCGGGTAGTACGGCTCGTCGTCCTTCTCCGCGGCACGGGAGAACTCGCGGACGATGACCGTCTTGTCCTTCGGGTAGTCCCGCTCCGGGTGGAAGTGGCGGAACTCGTGGATGCGGGTGAAGGGGAACTCCGCGTCGTTGTAGTTCATGACCGGGGTGCCCTGGAAGTCACCGGTGGCCACGACCTCCTGCTCGAAGTCGAGCGTGCGCCAGCCCAGCCAGCCCTCGGAGTAGTCGAAGTAGCGGTCGACCGGCCCCGTGTAGACGATCGGCGTACCCGCCGGGATCTCGTCCTTCACGTCGAAGAAGTCCGTGTCGAGGCGAACCTCGATGTTCTCGTGCTCCGCCATCTTCTCGAGCCACGCGGTGTAGCCGTTGACCGGCAGACCCTCGTAGGTGTCGTTGAAGTAGCGGTTGTCGAAGTTGTAGCGGACCGGGAGGCGGCTGATGACCGCGGCCGGCAGCTCCTTCGGGTCGGTCTGCCACTGCTTGGCGGTGTAGTCGCGGATGAACGCCTCGTAGAGGGGGCGGCCGACCAGCGAGATCGCCTTCTCCTCGAGGTTGGACGCGTCCTTGGTGTCGATCTCCGAGGCGTGCTCGGCGACCCATGCGCGGGCCTCGTCCGGGCTCAGGTACTTGCCGACGAACTGGGTGATGAGGCCCAGGCCCATCGGGAACTGGTACGCCGTGCCCTTGTGCATCGCGAACACGCGGTGCTGGTAGCCGGTGAACTCGGTGAACTGGTTGCAGTAGTCCCAGACCCTCTTGTTCGAGGTGTGGAAGAGGTGCGCACCGTAGCGGTGCACCTCGATTCCTGTCTCGGGCTCTGCCTCCGAGTACGCGTTGCCACCGATGTGCGAACGACGTTCCAGCACCAGCACCCGCTTGTTCAGCTGGGAGGCGGCGCGCTCGGCAACTGTCAGCCCGAAGAACCCGGAACCGACGACGATGAGGTCAAAACCAGCGAAGCTCACGCTGCGCGAGACTACCTGAGCCATTAGGGCACGCCGAAGCCGCCCCTGTCTTGCTCCACCCATGGTGATCAGCGGAAACGCCGATCAACGTCGTTAACCCATCCGAGCCAGCACGCCTCGGTCCAACTGGTAGACCCGCACCTTGCCGCTGCGGAACCGCTCGGTCATCCCGGGCAGACCGTCCAGGTTCGCAAGCCCTGGAGCGACGGAGAACAGTCCGCCACCGGCCCAGTTCTCCGGCGATCCGGCGGCACCGATGAGCGGCGCGTCCCCGTCCACCAGCACCCAGGTGATGTCGAGGTCCAGGATCTCCCTGCGGATCTCCGCATCGGTCTCATAACGGTTGAAACCCTGCAAAAGCCGGTACGTGTACGGCACCTGGTGGAAGCCCATCGCGATGGTGTTGACCACCGGGATGCCCTTTTCCACGTACAGGTACGTCGAGCCGTCGTTCGCCGAGTTCATGACCCGCTCGCCGGGCCCGACCTTCCCCTCCAGGAAGTCGAACGCGGCCAGGTCGTCCGGCCCGACCCGGTCCAGAGTGGAGTCGCTGTACCTGCTCGCGAGGTAGTGGGCGTTGATGTTCATGTAGCCGCGCGCCGGCACCAGTGCGTACGAGGCGGCGAACACCACGACGAGTGCGGCGGCGACGCCGGCCGGGGACATCCGCAACGACGTCCGCCTGCGCAGGAACGCGGCGGCGCACGTGGCGAACACGACCGCGCCGACCGCGATGATCACCGGGACGAACAGGTAGATGTGCGAGCGGACGCGCAGCATCGAGTTGTAGAAGAACCCGGTGACGGCCGCCTCGAAGCCGGCGCCGGGGCTCACCCACATGGCCACGGTGATCGCGATCCAGAGCAGGGACGCCAGCAGCAGCCCGTAGGCGCGGCGGGTCACCAGCAGCACGCCACCCGCGAGCACGGCCAGCACGAACGCGGCGGCCTGCACGTACGGGCCGTATTCGGGCAGGTAGCCGGTGAAGCCGAGCCCGGCGGCCCGTTCCAGCGCGGTCAGGAACGGCACGGCGGCGACGTCCGGCGGGAACGCCGAGGTCTTCCCCGCCTGCCCCACGAGCTTGATCAGCATCGGCGAGGCGACGACGATCCCGGCAACCCCGGCCAGGACCAGCGGCAGGAACTGACCGCGCAGCCTGGTCCACCCGCCGCGGGTCAGCAGGTCGCCGATCCACCACGCCACCGTCGACACGCCCACGGTCATCACGGCGCTGGGATGCAACGCGACCAGCCCTGCCACGCCCACGGCGATCACCGGTACGGCCGACCACTGCCGCGGCCGCACGCTCAGCACCACGGCGAGAAAACCGGGGGCGAGCGCCAGCGCCGCCGCGTTGGGCAGCACACCGCCCTGCGCGGCCATCGTGATGGTCGGCGCGTTCATGCCCACCGCCACCAGCGCACCGACCCCGCCCGCCACGACGGCGAGCGGTCCGCCGATCCGCGCCCGGCGGGCCGTCACGTGGGCGAGCGCGGCCGTCGACAACACGAGTCCGATCACGAGCAGCGCGATCGTGACGCCGTTCAGACCCCGGATCGGGTCGCCCACGAGCTGACCGGTCGCCGCGGCGAGCAGGTGCATGCCCGCCGGGTAGAAGCTCACCGGCTGACCGGACACGAAGTCGACCGGAAGCAGCTGCCACGTCGCCCCGTGGCCGGTGCGCATGACGTACGAGACGAGCTCGCTGTGCACGATGGTGTCGTGCTCCTGGGGCACCGTGGCCAGGGTTCCCCCCAGGCCGGACAGCCAGGTCCGCAGGCCGATCGCGGTACCGCCGAGCAGCACGAGCACCCCGGCGACCGTGGTGATCACGCCCCACCGCGGACGACGGCGTGGCTCCTCCTTGCGCGCGCGCCACCACCGGAACGTACCGACCAGCAGCAACAGCGCCGTGACGGCACCGAGCGAGACCGCGTTGTAGGCGACGCCGAGCAGCGCGCACGCCACGCCGACGAGAGTGGCGACACCTGCGGAGGCGACAGCGGCGAAGCCCGCGAACCACACGGGTCTGCGAACACCGAACGCGGCGAGCAGTCCTGCACCGGGCAGCAGGACCACGGCCAGCGCAGCGGCCAGTGAGACTCCTTCAACCAACATGAACGCTCTCGATCACGGTGTCGGAGAGAGACTGCGGGCCGGAAATTTTTGCAGACGGGCCACCATCAGGCGGAGGCGAGGTCGGGAAGCACTTCCGCCGCGACCTGCTCCAGGACGACTTCGCGGCCCCCGTACACCCCGTGGCTGCGCGGCCAGTGCACGACGACGTCGGTGAACCCGAGCTCGCGCGCCCGGAACGCGGCGTCGCGGAACCGCTCGACGCTGCTCAGCGAGTAGACGGGGTTCGAGTCCAGGTTGAGGTAGTGGTCGACGCTCTGCGGCCGGCGTCCGCGCTGGTCCAGCACCTTGTGGAACGTCTCGACGTTCTCGGCCACGCCCGCCCACCACGCCCCGTCGTCCTCGGTCGCGGGTCCGGTGGTGACCCAGCCGGAGCCGAAGCGGGCGGCGACGTCCATCGCCTTGGGACCGTTCGCGGCGACCAGGAACGGCAGCCGCGGCCGCTGGACGCAGCCCGGTGCGGAGCGCGCCTCGTCGGCCGCGAAGTAGTCGCCACGCCAGGTGGTGCGCTCCTGGATCAGCAACCGGTCGAGCAGCTCGACGAACTCGCCGAACCGCGCGGTCCGCGCGCCGGGGGTCAGCGGGGGCGAGCCGAGCACCGTGGTGTCGTAGCCCGCACCGCCCGCGCCCAGCCCGAGCAGGAAGCGGCCGTCGGAGACGTCGTCGAGGGTGAGCAGCTCGCGGGCGAACGGCACCGGATGCCGGAAGTTCGGGCTCGCGACGAACGTGCCGAGCCGGATCTTCGAGGTGACCATCGCGGCGGCGGTCAGCACCGGTACCGCGGAGAACCACGGCCCGTCGACCAGGTCGCGCCAGCCGAGGTGGTCGTACGTCCACGCGTGCGCGAAGCCGTACTCCTCGGCGGCACGCCACTTCGGTTCGGCGGCCCACCAACGGTCTTCGGGAAGGATGACGATGCCAACACGCACACCGCAGAGTAACCAGGCCCACGTCACAAGTTCACATCGGACCGAATCTGAACCAGGCAGTATTGGCTGGTGGAGACACCTCGGCTGGTCGCATCGGACGTGGACGGAACCCTGCTCGGCGTGGACGAACGGGTGAGTGAGCGCACGGCGGCCGCCGTCGCGCGGGTGCTGGCATCCGAGACACCGTTCGTGCTGGTCACCGGCAGGCCGCCGCGCTGGGTGCCGATGATCGCGCGGGACGCGGGCGTCGACGGTTACGCCATCTGTGCGAACGGCGCCGTCCTCTACGACATCGGCAAGGACGAGGTGTTGTGGCAGCGCGGGCTCGAATCAGTGCTCATGAACGACATCGCCGACGCCCTGGACGCGGCCGTGCCCGGTGTGGCGTACGCCACTGAACGTGTCGGCTCGCGCGCCAATGACCCGGACGTGCCGCCGTTCGTGGCCGAGCACGAGTTCACCAACGTGTGGCCGGAGTCGGCAGGCCGGGTGCCGCGGGCAGAGATGTTCGGCCATCGCGCGGTGAAGATGCTGGTCAGGCACACGGGCATGACGAGCGCCGAGATGGCGATGGCGGCCCGTGAGGTGCTCGGCGACGACGTCACCGTGACCTACTCGTCGAACTCGGGCCTCATCGAGATCGCCGCGGCGGGCGTCACCAAGGCGACCGGCCTCGAGGACGTGACCGAGCGGTACGGCATCCCCCGCGCCGCCGTGGTGGCGTTCGGGGACATGCCCAACGACGTGCCGATGCTGAGCTGGGCAGGCCACGGCGTCGCGATGGGCAACGCGCACCCCGAGGCCGTGGAGGTGGCGGACGAGATCACCGCGTCCCACGCCGAGGACGGCGTCGCGGTGATCCTGGAACGCTGGTTCTAGAGGCATGACCCGCTAGGACGCTCAAAAACAGATCGCCGCGCCCCACGTCTCGAAGACGGGGTCGCGGCGATCCGGCGGAGCTGGTTCTAGATCTCGTCGACGACCGGGCGGCGCTTCGACGTGAAGTGCACGGCGCCGGCCGCGGCACCCGCGGTCACCAGGTCCGCGACGATGAACATGACCCGCGAGGCGGCCGCGAACGCGCCTGCCTGGATCGGGTCGAGGCCGCCTGCCACCAGCACGGCGACCAGGACGATCTCGCGTGCGCCCGCGCCCGCCGGCAGGATGAAGAAGAACATGCCGATGGTCATCGCCAGCGCCATCGCGCCGATGCTCTGGCCGAGGCCGGACCAGCCGGGCGAGCCGATCGAGTTCGAGAGCAGCCACAGGTGCAGGCCCTGGAAGCTGAACGCCAGCACCGAGTAGCCGAGCGACTTGCCGACCGTGGACCACTTGATCCGCTCGGCCAGCGGCGGGCGGCGCAGCGTCTTGAGCACCAGCGAGGTGCCCCAGGTGAGGATCCGCGGGTGCAGCGCGATCAGGCCGATCGGCAGCAGCGCGAACAGCCAGGCCGCCTCGGGGGTCTCGTCCAGGATCACCGGCAGGGCGAGTGCGCCCAGCAGCAGTGACGCCACGATCGAGATGCCGATCTGCACCAGCGCGGAGGTGAAGACGCGGGCACGGGCCAGACCCGCCTTGCGCCC
The DNA here is from genome assembly GCF_033949945.1 of Lentzea miocenica. Lineage (NCBI taxonomy): Bacteria > Bacillati > Actinomycetota > Actinomycetes > Pseudonocardiales > Pseudonocardiaceae > Lentzea > Lentzea miocenica. The sequence goes on along the minus strand of NZ_JAXAVW010000014.1, from coordinate 153,756 downwards.
GAGCTCCATCTGCAGCACGTACGCCCACACCGAACCCGGCACGTACTTGCCCAGCATGCCGACGAGGTTGATCTGCGCGCCGAGGACCACGCCGATCGGCTTGCCCAGGCTGTCGACCACCGTCTGCCAGGCCATCACACCGAAGAACATCGACACGATGACCGAGACCATGCTCAGCACCGCCGACTCCCAGGCGATGCCGGACAGCGTCCGCCACACCTCGGACCAGTTGGTGACGAGCTGGTAGATCGCGAAAGCCAGCACGGCCACGACGAGCAGGCGCCGGCCCCAGGTGATGGCCTGTGCCTTGAGGCTCTTCGGCTGCGGCTCTGGCGCCTGCGCGTGTTCCGCGTCGGCTTCCACTGTCGTCATTGGTTCTCCGCTACGAGCACTGGGCGAGTTGGTGGACATCGGCTCAGACCGTGACGGTGGTCAGCCTGCTGAACTCAGCCAGCAGGTCGTAGCCGTCCCACACCGCGGCGAAGCTGAGTGCGGAGCCGAACGGCACAACGCGGTCGATCCCGCGTCCGGCGAGCGCGTGCACGAACTCGACCACCTCGGGGCGGTCGAACCCGAAGACGCTCAGCGTCTGGTCCTTCCGTTGCACGACGTCCACGAGCGCGGTGAGGTTGCTCACGGTCGTCTGCGGAAAGGTACCGACCCCCAGCCACTCGCGTGGCACCGCGGTCGGTTCGGCCAGCTCCAGGGTGGCCACGGCGTTGCCGGAGAAGCGGATCTCGGTCACGTGGCCCTCGGCCGCGACACCGTACGCGGAGACCCTCTTCTGCACGGCCATCGCCGGTTCGACCACGAACTGCTTGCTCGCGACGACCTCGGAGAGCAGCGTGAGGAACTCCTCGCGCCCCCGCTTCGCGCCCTCGTCCGCGCCGACCCAGAACAGGGTGCGCGGCGAGGAGCAGGCGGCCTGGTCGAACCAGTACGAGTCGTTGTAGAACCCGATCGCGGCGTCACGGCGCTGCTCGGGCGTCGCGGCCTCCCAGCCGGCGACCGAGATCGCGGCGAAGGACGCGCGGTCGGGGAACGTCAGATCGCGTGCCTGCGGACCGATCGGGCTCTTGCGCACCTCGGTGACCGAGCGGTCGCCGCCCCAGATCACGCGCAGCTCGCAGGCGGCGGAGAACGCGGACGTCACCACCTCGTCGCGGCCGTACGTGACCATCCGCTGGGTCTGCGCGACGGCGGGGTGCGCGTCGGCGAGCGCCTCGTTCAGTGCTTCGAGGACGGCCTCCGCGGCACCGGCGGAACGCTGGGAGATCCGCACGACGTTCGGGTTGCCCGCCAGCGCCGACAACGCCCACGAGTACACGAAGATCGTGTCCACGTTGGCGGGCGGCACGTGGAAGACGAGGCCGCGCGGAAAGCGCATCGCGTCGCCGGACGTCTCCAGACCGGCGATCGCCTTGGCGATCTCGCCCTTGCGCAGGAAGAAGCCCAGCGAGGCGAGCTCGGGGTAGCGCCGGGCGACGGCGGGCGCGAGCAGCTTGCGGGCGAACTTCACCAGGAACTGCACGATCCGCTCGTCGCCGACCTTCAGCCGGCCGCCTTCCGGCTCCTGCGCCAGGTCCGCGAGCAGCGCGCCGACCTCGACGTCCGGGCCCGCGGGGAAACGTTGCTGGATGCTCACGCCGGGCTCCCGCTGAAGGTGTCGGAACAACCACGGGCCTCGGCGCGCGGCAGCCTGCCGAGCACGGAGAACCGCTTGCCCGGCCAGTCGCCGTCGTCGATGCCGTGCACGACGCCGAGGTCCTCGGTCAGCAGCACGTGCCCGGGGTACGACCTCGGCACCGTGCTGACGACCTCGATGACGCCGGGCTTGCCGACCGGCTGCTCGGCCCAGGTCTCCGGGTCGCGGATCACGACGTCGGCGAAGTCGGGGCAGTAGAGCGCGTCGCCCGACGGTCCCTCCAGGAACACGGTGCCGAGCTGCTCGACCATGCCGTAGTAGTTGTGGATCCGGGTGAGACCGGTGTCCTCGGCGAACCGGCGGCGGAACTCGGCGTTGTCGACCGCGCGGTCGATCAGCTTCTTCCAGCCGCCGGAGTGGATCAGGATGCCGTTGGACAGGTCGAGCCGGTGCTCGCGGGCGACCTCGTAGAGGTACTGCCACACCATGAAGGTGAAGCCGAAGATGAGGAACGGCTGGTCGCCGTGGTTCGCGAGGAAGCCCTTGATCGCCTCGACGTCCGGGCGGTCGTTCTCGTCCAGCGCGTAGACGTGCTTGCGGCCGAAGTTCGCCATGCCGAGCACACCCGCACCGCGCGCCGAGAAGGACCGGCGGTTCTTGATGATGCCGATGGTGTCGACCATCAGCATCGGCAGGCGCTGGTCGCCGAGCACCGTGCGCAGCGTGTTGCCGAGGTAGCGCGGCTGGTCGGCCGCGGCCTCCTTGTCCAGGTAGATCCGGGAGACCTCGGCGCCGGTGGTGCCGGACGAGGTGAGCACCTTGAAGACCTGGTCGTCCGGCACGCTCTTGAGCACGTGGTGCTTGAACATCCGCACCGGCAGCCAGGGCAGCTGCTCGACGGTGTCGTACACCGTGCCGCGCGGGGTGCCGAGCGCGCCGAGAATCCGGTCGTAGGGCTCGCAGTTGGCCCGGTGGTGCTCGGTGAGCTCGCTGAGCTTCGGCAGCAGTGCCGCCTCGCGCTCAGCCTGGCTCAGCCCGAACACGCCTTCCGCTGTGACAGTCACGCCCGTCCCTCCAGGGAGCGGTAGTCGATCTTGCCGCTGGGCAGCAGCGGCAGGGCGTCGATGTCCCGCACGTCGAATCCGGTCACGTGCAGGTGCAGCTTCTCGGCGAGGGCCTTCGCTGCTGCCTTGCGCGTGTCGGCGGCGCAGTTCTCCAGCCAGATGACGACCTTGTCACCGGCGGGCATGGCGGCCGCCGCACCGATGTCCAACCCCGCGCCCCGCAGCATTTGTTCCAGGTCGTCGAGGTTGACGCGGTTGCCGAAGATCTTGCCGATCCGCTTGAGCCTGCCGGTGATGTGCAGGTACCCGTCCGCGTCGAGCCGGCCGAGGTCGCCCGTCGCCAGCACGCCGCCGGTCACGTCGCCTTCCGCGAGCTCTGCCTCGGTCTCCGCGTAGCCCATCATCACGTTCGGGCCGCGGTAGAGCACCTCGCCGACCACCTCGGGTTCGCTCGTCTCCGAGCCGTCCTCCAGGCGGATCGAGAACGTGCCGCCGGGCAGCGAGGGACCGGCCGAGCCGATCTTCTCGGCGAGCTTTTCCGCAGGCACGGTGGCCATCCGCGGTGCGGCCTCGGTCTGTCCGTACATGACGAACATCCGGCCGCCGACCGCGGTCATCTTGTCGTTGAACGCGGTGACGAGGTCCTCGCGCAGCTTGCCGCCCGCCTGCGTGATCGTGCGCAGGGTCGGGTACTTGGCCGGGTCGAACTTGAGCCGCTTGAGCATCTCGTAGTGGTAAGGGACGCCGGCCAGCGAGGTGATCTTGTGCTCCTCGACCGCCTGCCAGAACGTCCGGCCCATCACGCCGCCGGGCTCGACGACCACCGTGGCGCCGCGCACCATGTGGCTGTTCAGCACCGACATGCCGTAGCTGTAGTGCAGCGGCAGGCTGGTCGGGGCGACCTCGGCGGAGTCGATGCCGAGCACCTCTGCGATGGCGTCGGCGTTGGCCAGCACGGCGGCACGGGACAACCGCACGAACTTCGGGTTGCCGGTGGAACCGCTGGTCGGCAGCAGCACCGCGAGATCAGGGTGCGGCTCGACGCCGTCGGCGCTCTCCCGCACCCAGGCGGGCCCGCCCGCGTCCGCGCCGCGGTAGCCCTCCGGCGCCTCGCCGTCGGCACCGAGCACGGCGGCCGGGCGGAACCGGGCGACCAGCTCCAGCAGGACGTCGCGCTCCTGGCCCGCGTCGAGCAGTGCGACGGCACGGCCGGCCTCGAAGGCACCCAGGTAGCGCAGCACGCTCGGCACGTCGATGGAGGTGCGGGCGAACAGCACACCCGCGGGCAGTCCGGCGAGCACGCCTGCGACAGCGGCGACCTCGGTGCGCAGACCTTCGCCCTGCCACGACTCACCGCTGGTCGCGTCGACCAGCCTGGCGTCGCCGCGAATCAGCGCGGTCACAGCACGAGTCCGCCGTCGACGCCGAGCACCTGACCCGTGACGAACGAGGCCTCGTCGCTCACCAGGAAGCGGATGGCCTTCGCCACCTCCTCGGGCTTGCCGAGACGGCGGAGCGACGTGTCCTCGACGCGCCCGGCGATGACGTCCTCGCCCAGGTGCGCGGTCATGGCGGTCTCGATCACACCGGGGGCGACGCCGTTGACCCGGATGCCGGACCGGCCGAGCTCCTTGGAGGCGGACCTGGCGATGTTGCCGACCGCGGCCTTGGAGGCGGCGTAGGCGGTCTGGCCCGCGCTGCCGTTCTCACCGACGATCGACGCGAGCACGACGATGGCACCGGTCTTGTGGCGCTGCATCACGCGCGCGGCGGCCTGGACCGTGTAGATCGTGCCGGCCACGTTCGTCGTGAGCATCCGCTCGACGAGGTCGTCGCGGATCATGCCGATCAGCGCGTCCTCCAGCACACCGGCGTTCGCGACGACGATGTCGAGCCTGCCGCGCTCCTTGCCGATGCCGCGGATGACCGAGGTGACCGCCTTGGAGTCGGCGACGTCGAGCGCCACCCCCGTCACGTCGGCGTCGAACTCGGCAGCGACCTCGGCGGCACGCTCCTTGGCCGACGCCTCGTCCCGGCCGGTGAGCACGACGGCTGCCCCGGCCTCGGCGAGCGCGCGGACCGTCTGGAACCCGATGCCACGGGTACCGCCGGTCACCACTGCAACCTTGCTGGTCAGGTCAATCACTACGACATCAGTCCCGTACGAAGTCGATTCCGCGAGTCCGGACGAGCGTACCCGGCGGGCATCCTTGATCATCTCGCGCGCCCGGGCGGGCAGGCGATTGGCAACGAATGCATCAAGCATTTCGGCAGAGCGAAACAGTTCGACGCCCCCACCGACTACCGGTACACCGGAAAGTGCTGGTCGAAGGGGGTATTTATGCCGATCGACCTGGAACAGTCGCAACTGCGGATGGTCGCTGGAGGCGACGGTCACATCTTCAGCGTGCAGGCGGACGGCCGCCTGCTGCACTACCGCCACCTCGGCTGGCAGACGGGCACGGTCAGCTGGGCGAACGGGGGCGTCGGCCGGCTGATCAACTCGGGCTGGCACGTCTTCACCACGGTGCTCGGCGCCGCGGACGGCCAGCTGTTCGGTTTCGCGGGTGACGGAACCGTCCGCTGGTACAAGTACCTCGCCGCGACGGACACGTGGGCACCCGACGGCGCCACGGTCATCGGCACCGGATTCGACCAGTACGTGCAGGTCTTCGGCGGCTGGAACGGCGAGATCTACGCGGTGGACGGCGACGGCAAGCTCTTCTGGTTCCGCTACGTCGCGGGCAACGGCACGACCGGGCCGGGCGCGTGGGCCAACGGCGGCGTGGGCCTGCTGGTCAAGACGGGTCTCAAGTACTACCAGCAGTACGTCGCCGACCAGGGCGGTGTGATCTACGCGGTCAAACAGGGTGAGGAACTCCACTGGTTCAAGCACACCGGTGGCGGCACCTGGGCCAACAGCGGTGAGCCCGTCGCGATCGGCACCGGCTGGACGGCCGAGTACCAGCGCGAGTTCATCGCCATGGGCGGCTCGCTCTACACGGTGTTCATCAACCGCTCGTCCCCGCCGGCCCGCGACCACGAGCTCAACTGGTTCCGCCTGAACAACTGGCAGGGCATCCCCCTCAACGGCGCCCCGTCGTGGGCGAACAACGTCGGCACGCTGGTCGGCACCGGCTGGACCACCTGCCGCACCGCCAACCTGCAGGGTTATGCCGCTTCGTGGTCGGCCTCGACGGGCTCGTCGCTCGGCGTGAAGGTGTCGTCGACGGTCGGCTCGTTCAGCGCGAGCGTGCAGCGGCTGACCGGTCCGCTGCCGTCGGGCGGCACCACGGTGTGGGGTCCGGTCACCGTCCCCGGAGCGCTCCAGCTCGTGCAGAGCGGCTACCGGCGCAGCGGCTGCGGATGGGCCGACACCTTCACCGTGCCCGTCGGCGCGAACTGGCCGAGCGGGCTGTACGCGGCGACGCTGTCAGGTCCGCTCGGCATGAAGCGGCACCTGCCGTTCGTGGTGAAGCCCACGGCACCCGTCAACCAGCTCGCGGTGCTGCTGCCCACCTTCACGCACAACGCCTACAACGCGTGGGGCGGCCACAGCCAGTACACCTGGGACATCGTGCCGACGAACCGGTACGTCACCATGCGGCGCCCCGCCGAGAACGCGGTCCTGAGCGCACCGGGGCGGTTGGACGCACGCTGGTACAGCGACCTGCTGCTGCTCCGCTGGCTGACCGCCAACGGGTTCGCCTACGACTGCTACCAGGACCTCGACCTGCACCAGTCCGCGAGCTGGATCGGCCAGTACAAGGCGGTGGTGCTGGGCACGCACCCCGAGTACTGGACGGTCACGATGCGCACCCGGCTCCTCGCCTACCTCAACGCGGGCGGCAAGGTGATCGCGCCGAGCGGCAACGCGATCTACGAACCGCTCGACCTCGCCGACGGCGACACGACGGCGGTGCACCGGGATCCGAACGGCAACCGGATCCCGTACGAGAACCACGGCATGCCGCCCTCCGACGTGCTCGGGGTGTCCTACACCGGCGCGTACCTCACGTTCGAGCCGTACGAGGTGATCGTCGACCACCCGTTCCTCGCCGGCACGGGCCTGACGGTGGGCAGCCAGTTCGGCCTGACCGGCTACAACGGAGCCGCGAGCGGGTGGGAGATGGACGCCACCCCGCTGGGCGGCCTGTCCGGCGTGCAGATCATCGCCGAGGGCGGGCAGTCCGGCGGGGCGAACATCGTCCAGGCCGCGAAGGCCAACGGCGGCTGGGCCTTCAGCACGGGCTCGCTCACGTTCAACGGCGCGCTCGACCACGATCCGGCCATGTCGAAGCTGTTCAAGAACGCCGTGACGGCCGCGCTCGCCTGACTGAGGAACGCGCAAAGGGCCGGCCTCCCCAGGAGACCGGCCCTCGCCAGAACCGATGAGATCAGTCCTCGACGCCGAGGCCCTTCAGCATGTCGACGGCGACCTTGAAGCTGCTCATGTCGATGACCTGCTCGGTGTCGAGCTCGACGTCGAACTCGTCCTCGATCGCGGCCACCAGCGCCATGTGGCCCACGGAGTCCCACTGCTCGATGTCGCGGTACTTCAGGTTCTCCACGTCGACGTCCTCGTCGAGGCCGAGGGACTCCACGAAGACGGTGCGAAGCCGGTCGTTCAGCGCCATTTGGTTCTCGATCTTTCTGTGCTCGGGTCTCGGGACTCGGGTCTGGATGTCAGTGCGCGGGCGCGCGGTCGGCCCATGCCTTCAGCAGGGAGGCGATCTCCTCCGGAAGTCCTGAGGAGGGCAGTTCGCCCTTGCCCTTCAGGAACGGCTCCAGAGCGGTGATCGTCTCCTCGTCGCAGCCGCGGCGGCTCAGGCCGACGACGTTGATGCCGGTCACCCTGGCCGGGTTGCCGACGCTGATCGTGAACGGGTCGGCCGTCTTGCGGACGGCGGAACCCATGCCGACCATCGCGCCGGGACCGATCTCGCAGCTCTGGTGCACGACGGTGCTCATGCCGACGTTGGCGTGCGACCAGACGACCGTGTGACCGCCGAGCTGCACGGTGCAGGCGAGGGTGATGGCGTCGTGCAGCACCACGTCGTGGCCGACGTGGCTGCGCACGAGCAGGTAGTTGCCGTCGCCGATGGTCGTCTCGCGGTGCGTGCCCTGGTGGACCGTCACGTATTCGCGGATGCGGTTGTTGTCGCCGATGTTGACGCCGTGACCGTCCAGCTCGCCCTCCCAGGCGACAGGATGCGGACCGTTGCGGTCCTCGGCCGGCGTGCCGATCGTGACGTGCGGGCCGATCCAGTTGCCGTTGCCGATCCGGCAGGGACCGACGACGACCGAGTAAGGCCCGATGACGTTGTCGTCACCCAGCTCGACACCGTCGCCGATGATGGCGGTGGGATGAATACGGTTAGTCACAAGACCCGTTCCTGCGTAAGCCCGGAGTTACCTGCGTTACCTCACGCAGGCCCACGGCAACATGGCCGCGATCGGGAGGTAACGTGTCTTCCCGCGTCAAGGGGCGGGACGAACAGTCACTGTACCGGACGCGGCCCACCGTCTCCGGAGCGAAAGACTGCTGCATGATCCCCATCACTGTCGTGGACGTTCAGGACGCCGAGCCGCTCGTTCTCGAGGTGCTCAGGTCCGGCGTCATCGCCCAGGGCCCCATGGTGAAGCGGTTCGAAGACGCCTTCGCCTCGGTCGCCGGTGTGCCACACGCGATCGCCGTCAACAACGGCACGACCGCACTCGTGGCGTCGATCCAAGCGCTCGACCTGAAGCCGGGTGACGAGGTCATCACGACCCCGTTCACCTTCGTGGCGACGCTCAACGCCATTCTGGAGGCAGGTGCGACCGCGCGGTTCGCGGACATCAGCACCGACGACTTCAACATCGACCCGGAGAAGGTCGCGGCGCAGATCACCGACCGCACCAAGGTCCTCATGCCGGTGCACCTCTACGGCCAGATGGCGGACATGGGCCGTCTCGTCCCGCTGGCCCAGGAGCACGGCCTGACCATCGTCGAGGACTCGGCGCAGGCGGTCGGCGCGACGTACGAGGGCAAGCCGGCCGGCAGCTTCGGCATCGGCTGCTTCTCGCTCTACGCGACGAAGAACATCACCACGGCGGAGGGCGGCGTCATCACGACGTCCGACGACGCGCTGGCGGACAAGCTGCGGGTCATGCGCAACCAGGGCATGCGCGCTCGCTACCAGTACGAGATGGCGGGCCACAACTACCGCCTCACGGACCTGCACGCCGCCGTCGGCATCCCTCAGCTGGAGAAGCTGCCGCAGCTCACCAAGGCTCGCCAGCGCAACGCGGAGGCGCTGTCGAAGGGCCTCGCGGACGTGCCCGGTCTCACGGTTCCCGCCGTGCTGTCCGGCCGTGAGCACGTGTGGCACCAGTACACGGTCCTGGTCGGCGACGACGCCCCGGTGACCCGCGACGAGCTCGCCGCGAAGCTGTCCGAGAAGGGCATCGGCAACGGGATCTACTACCCGAAGCTGGTGTTCGACTACGACTGCTACCGCGACCGCGCGGACGTCATCACCTCCGACGTCCCGGTGGCGAAGAAGGTCGCCGAGCAGGCGCTGTCGCTGCCGGTCCACCCGAAGCTCACCGACGCCGAGCTGGACACGATCGTCACGTCCGTGCGGGAGGTGTTCGGCGCATGAGCAAGCCGCACCGCATCGCCCTCATCGGCACCGGTTCGATGGGCTCGCTGCACGCCCGTGTGACGTCGCAGAACGAGCGCGCCAAGCTGGTTCGCGTCGTCGACCCCCGCGAGGAGGCCGGCAAGGCCGTCGCGGACCGCTTCGACGCCGCGTGGTCCCCCGAGATCGGTTCGCTGGAGGACGTCGACGCCGTCATCCTGGCCGCCGCCACCGAGGTGCACCACAAGCTGGCGCTCGAGGTTCTCAACCAGGGCAAGCCGCTGCTGGTGGAGAAGCCGGTGTGCGACGACCTGCACAAGTCGGAGGAGGTCGTCGGGCTGTCCGAGAAGCTCGGCGTCCCGATGATGTGCGGTCTGCTGGAGCGCTACAACCCGGCCGTGCTGACCGCGCTGCACCTCATCAACGAGCCGGTGCACGTGATGGCGCGCAGGCACAGCCCGTACGCGCCGCGGATCAAGACCGGCGTCTCGTGGGACCTCCTGGTCCACGACGTCGACCTCGCGATCCAGTGCTTCGGCGGTGTCGAGCCCGCACGCGTCACCGCGGGCGTGGGCAACTTCCACCCGGACTCGCTGCCGGGCGCGGAGGACAACGTCGAGACCGTGCTGACGTTCCCGACCGGTCTCGCGACCGTGTCGGCCAGCCGCATCGGCCAGCGCAAGGTTCGTTCGCTGGTCGTGTCCGAACTGGACCGTCTCATCGAGATCGACCTGCTGCGCCGCGACGTCACGATCTACCGGCACGTCTCGCACGACGCGGCCACCGCGGACGGTCTCGGTTACCGCCAGCAGGCCGTGATCGAGATTCCGGAGCTGCTGTCGGCGCGCGAGCCGCTCGCCACCCAGCTCGACCGCTTCCTCGACCTGATCGAGGGCAAGGTCGACGCGGACGACGAGCGCCGGTCGATCCTGCCCGCGCACCGCGTGGTGGCCAGCGTGCTGGAGAGCTCACGCACGGCGGTCTGATCACGAAAACCCTTGCGACACAGGAAGGGCCGGCCCGATCGGGCCGGCCCTTCCTGTTGTGTCAGGCGCGATCTACTAGCTGATCACGTTGTTGGTGTTCCAGCCCCAGCCCAGGGACTCGGGGGCCAGGAACGTGTTGAACGCGGTGTACTCACCGGTCGGCGAGAACGTGCCGGTGTGGCGGTAGGCCTGCAGGACGCCGCCCTGCGTACGGCCGAGGATGTCGGTGCTGCCGTCGAAGTTCACGTCGGCGAGGCTGACCGCGTTCATGGTCTCCCAGCCGTACGACAGCCACCAGACGTGACCACCGTTGGTCGGGGAGAACGCGCCGAGCCAGCCGTCGTTCGCCAGGAACAGCAGGTCCGGCACACCGTCCTTGGTGACGTCGGCCATGTTCAGCTCGACGTCGTCCTTCACGCCCGTCACCAGCACCTGCGGGGCACCGAAGGTGCTGGTCCCGTTGATGACGCCGGTGTGCGGGTAGATGTAGAGCGTGTCGGTGCCGGTGCGGCGGGCCATGATGTCGCCGAAGCCGTCGCCGGTCACGTCGTGGATGAACACCAGGTCGTTGATGTACCAACCGGTGCCGACCGTGGTGACGGTGCCGAGCGTGCTCGTGCCGTTGAACGAGCCCGAGTGCTCGTAGACGCGCATGACACCGCCGTGGTCGATGGCCACCACGTCGGACAGGGCGTCCGCGTTGATGCGGCCGGAGCCGATCCAACGCATGCCGTTCCAGCCGTAGTTGATGTCCACAGCGGGCTCGTACGTGCCGGTGCCAGCGTACGTGCCGTGGTGCTGGTAGACCTTCAGCGCACCGTTGTCCGCCTGGCGGGCAAGGATGTCGTGCTTGGTGTCACCGTTCCAGTCGCCGGCGTTCCCACCGCTGGACGCCGACGCGGTGCCGAACTCACCGGTCTTCTTGGCCGGCATCATGTGCATCTTGATCTCGGCGTGCTTCGGCGGCTTCGGAGCCGCCGCCGCGGACGCGCCACCCGGAACGAGCGACACCGCGACGAGCGCCGCCGCGAAAGCCGCGAGAACACGTGCGACGTTGCGGGAACCCCCACCACGCAACTTCTGCTGCATATGTATTTCTCTCCTGCTTCTCCGTGGAGAAGGGTGTGCCGAAGAAGCCCCCCACTTGCGCGGACGACGGCACAGTCAGCAGGCCCCCAGGCCCCCAAAGCGACGCGAGACGATCTCGCCCCCCTGTCCCTTTATCGGAGAGAAGATCGGATCGTTTCACCCAGAAGAGTGACATAGGTCACTCCTGTCCGACTATGCGCGAACCGGGTCAGCCGCGTTGGGAGGCTAGGCCCGCCAATACCTCAAGATGCTTGCGCAGCACGACTTCCATCGTGAAGTACGTGTCCACGAGCGCGACGCCGGCCTCGGAGATGTGCTTCGACTCCGCCGGGTCCTTGATCGCCTCGATCAGCCGGTCGGCGAGTTTCGCGGTGTCGCCGAGCGGGACCAGGTGCACGTTCTCCCGGTCGACCAGCCGGACGTCGAAGAAGTTGTCCTCGCGCACGGCCGCGACGACGGGCACACCGGCCGCCATGGACTCGATGCTCGCGATGCCGAAGCCGTAGCCCTGCATCTCGTGGCACTCCACCTGCGCGGAGGCGAGGTAGTGCGGGATGTCCGACTTGGGCACGCCACCGGTGGTGATGATGGACTTCTCCACGCCCAGTTCGGTGGCACGCTTGAGGAACGGGTCGAAGTAGATACCTCCGACCACCACCAGCTTGGCGTCCGGCACCTCGCGGAGCACCGCTGGCATCGCCTCGACGAGCGCGAGCCGGTCGCGCAGCGGGATGACGTGGCCGGTGGACAGGATGATCGGGTCGTCACCGAGGTCGTGCCGCGCGCGGATGATCGTGCCGTCGCCGCCGCGGACCCACTCCGGCTCGACGCCGACCGGGATCGGCACCATGCCGCCGATGCTGCCCTTGTACTTCCGCCTGATGTACTCGTCCATCTGGACGTCCATGACGACGTAGGTCGGCCGGTAGTGCCGCATGAACGGCGCCACGACGAACCTGTCCAGCTGGTTGAAGACGAACTGGTAGAACCACGTCGGGCTCTCCAGCCGGGTGTGCACCGACAACAGCGTGGGCACGTTGTTCCTGCGCGCCCACACACCGCTGAACCACGTCAGGTCGAAGAACTGACCGTGCTGGTGGATGACGTCCGGGCCGAACTCGTCCAGCACCTTGTTCAGCCGCCGCGGCAGCGACGGCCGCACGGTGAAGGCGATGTCGAAGTTGATCGCGAGCCGGGTCTCCGGCAGCCGGAACGCGGGAAACCGCAGGACGCGGACACCGTTGTGCACCGTGTCCATCGGCTGCTCGGCGTGCTCCGCCGTGATCACGAGGACCTCGTGCCCAGCGCGGACGTAACCCTCCGCCAACGCCTCCGCGAGGTGGGCGCTACCGCCCACCCGCGGAGGGTAGAAGTTGTTGACGACGGCGATCTTCACGGGCGTCAGCCGGAAACGGGTCCGATTTTTACTTCCGACCCGCTGAGCTCGACCGTGCCGATCGGGCGCGCCGGCACACCGCCGACGACGGTGCGCGCGGGCACGTCCTTGGTGACCACGGCTCCCGCCCCGACCACCGCCTCGTCCCCGATCGTCACACCCATGTTGACCACGGCGTTCGCGCCGAGGAAGACACGGTCCCCGATGGTGACCGGTGCACGGTCGACCACCGGGTACTCACGCCCCGACACGCAGCGCTTCATCGAGCTGTGGGTGTAGATCTGCACGCCACTGCTGATGTCGCAGCCCGCGCCGATCTTCAGCCCGCCAGACCCGTCGAGCACGGTGAACGCCCCGATCCAGGTGCCGGGGCCGATCTCCGGGTCGCCGGTGATCCACGAGTGCCGGTTGTACGGGTTCGGCGGCAGGCCGTGGAGCTCGTCGAAGTTCTGCTGCTCGGTCACTGCTGCCCTACTCGGCCGGAGCCGAGGCGCGCACCAGCTCGGACATGCCCTGCTCGACCGTGATGGTCGGCTCCCAGCCGAGGATCTCCTTGGCACGGGTGATGTCCGCGGCACGACGGGACACGAGCACGTCGCGCGGGTTGAACTGCGGCTCCACGTCGACGCCGACGGCCTGGATCAGGATCTTGGCCAGCTGCGCGATGGAGGTGTCCACGCCGGTGCCGATGTTGATCGGCAGGTTGCCCTGCTCGCTCTCCATCGCCATCACCACGGAACGCGCGAGGTCGTGGACGTGGATGAAGTCCATCGACTGCTCACCCTTGCCGTCGATGACCGGCGGCTGGCCGGCACGGAGGCGCTGGATGAAGTGGTTGATGACCGAGGTGTAGTACGCCTCGATCTTCTGGCCGGGGCCGTACACGTTGAAGAAGCGCAGGGCGTTCCAGGAGAGGCCCTTCTGGCGCTGGTAGAAGCCCAGCAGGTCCTCACCGGCGCGCTTGGTGATGCAGTACGGCGTGAGCGGGCGAAGCTCGTCGTCCTCGTGCATCGGCAGGCGCTTCGGGTCGCCGTAGACCGAGGCGGTCGAGGCGAAGACCAGGCGCTTGACGCCCTCGTCCGCGGCGGCGGCGAACACGTTGTGGTTGCCGGTCATGTTGATGTCGACCGACTCGTGCGGGTCCGCGATGCTCTTGTTGATCGAGACCGTCGCGAAGTGGATCGCGTGGGTGCAGCCGCGCATGGCCTCCCGCACCGCACCGCCGTAGCGGACGTCCTTCTCGATCAGCTCGACGTTGCCGCCCGCGACCAGCTCGTTGACCTTGGCGCGGTCACCGCGGGACATGTTGTCGAACAGGCGCACCTTGTAACCGCGCTCCAGCAGGAGCGGGATGACGTGCATACCGATGAACCCGGCGCCACCGGTGAAGAACACGGTGCGGTCGGACATGACGGTCAACTCCTTGTATTCGGGGTGCGACCTGGCGGTCAGGAAAGCTCGGCGACGACCTCGCGAACCGCTTCCGCGGCGCGCTCGACCTCTTCGTCGGTGAGATTCGCGTGCATCGGGATCGCCAGGTGCCGGCGGAACAGGTCCGCGGACACCGGGCACGGCTCGGTGGCGCCGTAGATCGGCTGGACGTGCGAGGCGTACGTGCCGAAGTTGCACTGCACGCCGCGCTCACGCAGCTTCAGCGCGACCTGGTCGCGGCTGATCGACGGGTCGATCGTGATGATGTAGGCCTGCCACGGGTGCGTGCGGTCCGGCGCCGTGACGGGCAGCTCGATGCCCTCGACACCCTTGAGCAGCTCGCCGTAGCGCTCCGCGACGTGGGTGCGGGCGGCCAGCAGGCTCGGCAGCCGGTCGAGCTGCACGTTCATGATCGCGGCCTGGACGTCCGAGAGGCGGTAGTTCCAGCCCAGCTCGTGGAACGTCGGGATGGGCAGCGTGTCACTGCTCGCGCGGCCGAGCGCGGGCTCGATGCCGTAGGTGTGCAGCTTGCGCACCCTGGCGTCCCACTCGGCGTTGTTCGTGGTGAGCGCGCCACCTTCACCGGAGGTGATGCCCTTGCGGCCGTGGAAGCTGAACGCGGCGATGTCCGCGAGGCTGCCGGCCGGGCGGCCCTTGTAGGTCGCGCCCGCGGCACAGGCGGCGTCCTCGATGAGGAACAGGCCGTGCTTGTCCGCGATCGCGCGGAGCTCGTCGTAGTCGGCGGGCTGGCCGGCGAGGTCGACGGCCACGATGCCGGTGGTGCGCGGCGTGATGGCGGCCTCGACGGCGGCCGGGTCCACGGTCCAGATGTCCGGGCGGATGTCGGCGAACACGGGCTTCGCGCCGGTGTACATCACGGCGTGGCCGGTCGCGGGGAAGGTGTAGTCGGCGACGACGACCTCGTCACCGGCCTTGGCACCGAGGACGTGCAGCGCCAGGTGCAGTGCGGCGCCGCAGTTGCTCGTGGTCAGCGCGTGCGAGGTGCCCGCCGTGACGGCGAAGCGCTCCTCGAACTTGCGGCAGGTCGGTCCGGCACCGGCGAGCCACCCCGACTTGAAGACCTCGGCGATCGCGGCGAGCTCTTCGTCACCGACGGTGGGCTGGCCGAGAATGATGGGCTCAGACATACCTCTCCCCTGCGTGGATGGCGCCGAGTGTATAGGTGCGAGAGACGATCACCGGCGGGTGGGCCGTACTGTCCTCAGTGCCGCGACCGGCGGCCTTGGCCCCGTATTCGGTGTCCAGACGGGTGCATCGCGGTGCCGGCCCCACGTCGGCATCCTGGTTGGCTGTGGGCGTGGGGCCGGTGCCGTGAGGCGCCCTGCTGGGCGCCGAAGACGCGGCCGCTGGTCGCGGCACTGGCAACACGAACGGACCCGGAAGACGAGGATTTGACGTGCGACACATCGCGGTGATCGGCGGTGGCATCGTCGGTTTGGCGGTCGCCAACGAGCTGGCGGGACGCGGTCACCAGGTGACCGTGCTGGAGAAGGAATCCCACTGGGCGGCGCACCAGACGGGCCACAACAGCAACGTCGTGCACGCCGGTCTGTACTACAAGCCGGGTTCGTTCAAGGCGCGGATGTCCGTGGCGGGCAACGCTTCCATTGTGGACTTCGCCAAGGAGCACGGCGTTCCCTTCGAGGTCTGCGGCAAGCTCGTCGTGGCCACTTCGGAGGACGAGATCCCGCGGCTGAACGCGCTCGCCGAGCGCGCGGAGGCGAACGGCGTGCCGGCCCGCATGATCTCCGCCGCCGAGGCGCGCGAGTACGAGCCGGAGGTCGCCACCGTCGCCGCGCTGCGCGTCGAGTCGACCGGCATCATCGACTTCCCGGCCGTGTGCTCCGCGCTGGTTCGGTTGCTCCACGCCCACGGCGCTGACCTGCGGCTGAACAGCCCGGTGCTCGGCATCCGCCAGTCGCAGACCGGTTCCGGTGTGGAATTGGCCACTCCGCAGGGGATCGTCCGCGCCGACGCGCTGGTGAACTGTGCCGGACTCCACAGCGACCGCATCGCACGGATGGCGGGCCTGGACCCGTCCGCGACGATCGTGCCGTTCCGCGGCGAGTACTTCGAGCTGACGCCGGAGCGCCGCGGTCTGGTGCGCGGCCTCATCTACCCGGTGCCGGACCCCACGCTGCCGTTCCTCGGCGTCCACCTGACCCGGATGCTCGACGGCAGTGTCCACGCAGGACCGAACGCGGTGCTCGCCCTGCGCCGTGAGGGCTACAAGTGGTCGCAGTTCTCGGCCACCGACCTGTTCGAGGTCGCGAAGTTCCCCGGCACCTGGCGACTTGCCAAGAAGTTCGCGCGCACCGGTCTCGAGGAAGTGCTGCGTTCGTTCTCCCGCAAGCGTTTCGCCGCTTCGCTCGCCCGCCTCGTGCCGGCCGTGCAGGAGCAGGACCTGGTGCGCGCGGAGGCCGGCGTGCGAGCGCAGGCGATGCTGCCCGACGGTTCCCTGGTCGACGACTTCCTGTTCGAGACCGCCGCACGTCAGGTGCACGTGCTGAACACGCCGTCGCCCGCGGCCACGTCGTCGCTGGAGATCGCGAAGCACGTGGCCGATCAGGCCGAGGCGTCGCTCGCCTGAGCCGCCCGTTCCAGGTCCCGGTCGAGCTGCTGGAGTTCGACCGGGACCTTCGGCTCGATCAGGTACTTCACCCGCGGTCGCAGGAACGGCTCGTGAGGAGCTGCACGCCTGGTGATCGAGGTGGGCCTGGTAGGACTTCGTCAGGTTGGTACTAGCGGGGCTTGAGCACGTCCGTGCCCATGTACGGCCGCATGGCCTCGGGGACCGTGATCGAGCCGTCGGCGTTCTGGTGGTTCTCCAGGATCGCGACGATCCACCGGGTCGTGGCGAGCGTGCCGTTGAGCGTGGCCGCGATCTGCGACTTGCCGTTCTCGTCCCGATAGCGCACGTTCAGCCGGCGCGCCTGGAACGTGGTGCAGTTCGACGTCGAGGTCAGCTCGCGGTACTTCTGCTGGGTCGGCACCCACGCCTCGCAGTCGAACTTGCGGTGCGCCGACATGCCGAGGTCGCCGGTCGCCGTGTCGATGACGCGGTAGGGCACCTCGATCTTGGCGAGCATCTCCTCTTCCCACCCGAGCAGCCGGGCGTGCTCCGCCTCGGCGTCCTCGGGCTTCACGTAGGAGAACATCTCGACCTTGTTGAACTGGTGCACGCGGATGATGCCGCGGGTGTCCTTGCCGTACGAGCCGGCCTCCCGGCGGTAGCACGACGACCAGCCCGCGTACCGCTTCTCGCCGTCGAGGATCTCGTCGGCGTGGTAACCCGCGAGCGGCACCTCCGACGTGCCGACGAGGTACAGGTCGTCGTCGGGCAGGTGGTAGATCTCGCTCGAGTGCGCGCCCAGGAACCCGGTGCCCGCCATGATCTCCGGCCGCACCAGCGTGGGCGTGATCATGAGGTCGAAGCCGTTGGCCGTGGCCTGCGCCGCCGCCATGTTGAGCAGCGCGAGCTCCAGCTGCGCGCCGACACCCTTGAGGAAGTAGAACCGGCTGCCGCCGACCTTGGCGCCGCGCTCCATGTCGATCGCGCCGAGGCGAGTGCCCAGGTCGAGGTGGTCGAGCGGCTCGAAGTCGAACTCGCGCGGCTCACCGACCGTCTTGACGACCACGAAGTCGTCCTCGCCACCGATCGGCGCGTCCGGGTGCACCAGGTTCGGGATCTTGCCCAGGAGCTCGTTGACCAGTTCGCTGGTGGAGTTCTGCTCGGCCTCGGCGGCCTTGACCTCGGCGGCCAGGTCCTTCGCCTTCACCAGCAACGCCGTGCGCTCGTCACCCTTGGCCTTGCCGACCTCCTTGCCGAGCACCTTCTGCTCGGCGCGCAGGGTGTCCGCGCGGGAGATGGCGGAACGCCGGCGCTCGTCCGCGGACAGCAGGGCGTCGACGACGCCTTCGTCCTCGCCACGGGCGCGCTGCGACGCACGCACAGTCTCCGGGAACTCGCGCAACACCTTGAGGTCAATCACCCTGAAAAGGGTAGACCCCACCTGTTCCGCGACTCACGCGGATATCCAGGTGGGGCCGGACGAGCTGGGGCGAGCGCGGACTAGATGATCGCGACGCCCACCACGAGGCCGAGCGCGACGTGCGCCGCGGCCACGACGACCGAAGCGGGTGCGAAGCGGTCGGACTCGATCAGCGCGCCGATGTCCAGCCGGGTCACCCACTCCAGCAGCCGGACGGCCGCCACCTGCACGATGATGCCGACGATGCCGTAGATCAGCGCCGACAGCAGGCCTTCGCTGAGCTTGCCCTGCGCGCTCCAGATCGCCACCACGATGATCAGGGCCATCGAGACCAGGCCCGACGCGGTGACGATGACCGCGTTCGGCGCACCGTTGCGGACCAGGGCGGACAGCTTGCCCGGCGTCGTCCAGTCGATCGCGTAGAAGCCGAAGACCATCAGAATCAGGCCGACGACTGCGTACAGCGCGATCGCACCGATGTTCCCGACGATGACTCCACCGAAGCCGGGGTCCAACGCGAGCTGCTGCTGGGTCATTGTGCTGTTCCCTTTCGGAGTCTTACTCAACAATTCGATGCGGCACGAACGCCGCGCCATCGTCGGTCACGAGACCGACCGTTTCCCGGATGCCGAGGCCGGCCGACGTGTCGCCGACGACCCAGGCGCCCAACGCGGGGCGGTAGCCGTCGAAGTCCGGAAGCGGATCGAACAGCTGGTACACGAAACCTTCTTTGCCGTACACGCCACCGGTCTGCGTTTCGTAGCCCGGAGCGACGATCTGGATGTTCGACCCCTCACGGCCGAGCAGCGGCTTGCGCACGTACTCGGTCAGCATGCCGGGGTCGTTCAGGTAGGCCGGGAGCAGGTTGGGGTGGCCCGGGTACATCTCCCACAGGATCGCGAGCAGCGCCTTGTTGGAGAGCAGCATCTTCCACAGCGGCTCGACCCACAGGGTGCCGGGCAGCGACTCGACGGCGTGGCGGCCGAACTGCTCCTCGACCACCCACTCCCACGGGTAGAGCTTGATCACCGTGTTCATCGGCGACTCTTCGAGGTCGACGAACCGGTTGAGCAGCGTGTCCCAGCCGATGTCCTCGATCGCGAGACCCACGGTGTTCAGGCCCGCCTCGGCGGCCGTCTCCTGCAGGTAGGCGACCGTCAGGTGGTCCTCGCCGGACGGGTCGGCGCCGGACCAGCTGAAGTGCACCTCGCTGGACGGCAGCTTGGCGCCGACCTCGGTCCACCGGGCGACCAGCTGCTCGTGCAGCGAGTTCCACTGGTCGTCGTCCGGGAACACGTCGGTCTTCCAGTGCCACTGGATGATCGCGGCTTCCAGCAGTGACGTCGGCGTGTCGGCGTTGTACTCGAGCATCTTCGCCGGGCCGGAACCGTCGTAGCGCAGGTCGAAGCGCCCGTAGACGTGCGGGTCGCGGCGCCGCCAGGACTCGGCGATGTGCGGCCACACCCACTCGGCGATGCCGAAGTCGCGGTACCGCTCGGTGAGCACCACGTTGTCCACCGCGTCGAGGCACATGGAGTGGAGCAGCTCGACGTCGGCTTCGAGCGACAGGATGTCGCTCATCTCGAACACGTAGTGCACCGACTCGTCCCAGTAAGGGCGGTCGGCGCCGTTCGCGTACTTCGCGGGCAGCCCGAAGACCATCCCCTGGTCCGCGACCGTGCGTTGCCAGTTCGGCCGCGGCTGCGAGGTTTCACGACGCAACTGGGTCAGCCTCCGCTGCTGGACGAGCCGCTGCTGACGCCGAACCCGCCGCGCTGGACGGACGTGCCCGACTTCGTCGTGACGTTCGCGCCCTTCGGGATCGTGTAGCTGCCGCCGACCGCCTTCTGGCCCACGTTGCCGGAGCTGCCGTAGTTGTACCGGTACGAGCTGCCGCCGATGTAGATGAAGCCGCCGCTCGAGTACCCGCCGTGGCTGCGGTAGTACGACTCGTCGCAGTAGTCGTCGTCGACGATCACGTTGTTCGCGTCGGTGCACTGCGCCGTGACGTTCTTCGGGCTGGCCGCCGCGTACCAGATCGCCACCAGCGCGACCACGCCCACGGTGACACCGCCACCGATGAGCCAGCGCTTGCGCGTCTTGCGGCGCTTCTCGAAGGCGGCCGACTCGGCGGCGAACCGCTCCTGCTGCGCCTTCAACGCGGCGGCACGAGCGCGTTGCTCGGCGACCGTCGCCTGGCGCGGCTTCGTCAGGCCGGCCTGTTGCTCTCGCATGCTGCCCTTGCCCTTGGTGGGCGCGTCCGGCTGCGGAGCCGGCTGGTACGCCGGCGGCTGTTGCGGTTGGCCGGGCGGCCCCGACTGCTGCCCTGGCTGGGGCGTCGGCTGGCCGGGTCCTGGCAAGTTGTTGTCAGTCATCACCACTCCCGCGGGCAAGGTACCTAGCGACTCGGCTGAAACGCGGCTGATTGGGTGACGAGTGTCCTAATAGCAACACTCCACCCAACCCGGCGCACAGCCGTCTCACACGGCACGGGCATCATGGATGAGATGTCTCCGAGCGCCGGTTGGTTGAGTCGATCTGGTCACATCCGCGACACGCGGCTTGTGATGGTCGGCGCTTTCGTGGGCGCGTTCGGCTTGTTGATGTTGTCCGCGTTCACCTCCGTGCTGGCCGGCGGACCGCTCTCGGTCAAGCGCGAACAGGTCAACGCGGCCTACCAGGCGGCCTCCGGCGAGTGCCTGAACTGGGAAAAGGCCGATCTGTCCGACGCGCAGAAGGTCGACTGCTCGGCGGCCCACAAGTTCGAGGTCACCGGCACGGCGGACATCGCGGGCGCCTATCCGAAGGAAGCGCCGTTCCCGACACCGGAGGCCTGGGAAAAAATTTCTCAGGAGAACTGCGCCCAGGCCGTCACCACCTACATGTCCGGCAAGCTCGACCCGGAGGGCAAGTACGGCGTCAGCACGCTGAACCCCGACGAGAAGCGCTGGTCCGACGGCTACCGCCAGATCCGCTGCGGCCTGCAGGTCACCGCGCCGTCCGGAGCCCCCCTGCCGTCGTTCGGCAGCGCCAAGACCCAGGACCAGTCGAACGTGTACGACCCCGGCGTGTGCGTCGCGCTCGGTGAGAAGAACACGGTGGGTGACCCGATCGAGTGCGCCAAGCCGCACGCGTTCGAGATCGTCGGCGTCGTGCAGCACCCCGAGGGCGAGTTCCTCCCGATCGAGAAGCAGGACGCCGTGATGCTGGAGAAGTGCGCGGCGGTCGCGGCCGAGTACACCGGCGGCGCGGACCTGAGGGCCAAGGGCCTGCTCATCACCTGGGACACCCGCTCGGACAAGAGCTGGGCCGTCGGCTCCCGCAAGGCCAACTGCAAGGTCGGCGCCGTCCCCCAGGGCGAGAACCTGGTGGCGTGGGAAGGCACCGTCCGCAACCCCAACGGCGCCCCGCTGACCACCTCGAACCCGCCGCAGACCACCTCGGTCAAGCCCCAGGCGGAGCCGACCGGCGCCCCGCTGCACTCCGAGTCCGGCCAGCCGCCCTCGGAGTCCGGCAAGCCCTCGAACTCCGGCAAGCCCGACAAGCCCTCGTCCAGCGCGCCCACCACCACGACGGAGAACAGATGACCGTCGAGATGACCAGGGCCCGCTTCGACGAACTGGTCGAGGAGGCGCTGGACATGGTCCCGCCCGACTTCATGCACGCGATGAACAACGTGGTGGTGCTGGTCGAGGACCGCAACCCCGACGAGCCGTCCCTGCTGGGCCTGTACCAGGGCATCGCGCTGACCGAGCGCAACACCGACTACGGCGGCACGCTGCCCGACCACATCTTCATCTACCGCGAGGCGATCCTCGACATGTGCGACACCGAGGACGACGTCGTGGAGGAAGTGATCATCACCGTGGTGCACGAGATCGCGCACCACTTCGGGGTGGACGACGCCAAGCTGCACGAACTGGGCTGGGGCTAGGCCGTGTGGGACTAGACGTCGACGCCCGCCCACGACCGGCACACCCAGCCGTCGCCCTCGGTCTCCAGCACCACGACCCCGGTGTTCGGCAGCAGGTTCTCCGCCAGCTCCACCGGCACGTTCGACGCCAGCGCCAACGCGCCCATCCGGCCGGCGCCGCCGTGGGTCACGACCATGACCGTGCCGTCCTGGTGGATCGACCTGATGGCGCCGAGGAACCGGTCCAGCACCTGCTGCCCGGACTCACCGCCACCGGGAAACGCCACGTCCAGCTCGCCCTCGGCCCACTTGATCACGGTTTCCAGGTAGGTCTTGTAGGCCTCGGTGTCGTTGCGGCCTTCGAGCGAGCCGACCTGGATCTCGTGGACGCCGTCCAGGATCCGCACTGGCAGGCCGAAGCGTTCGGCGGTGGGGGCGGCGGTCTGCTGGGCGCGCAGGCCGATGCTGGCGTAGACGGCGGTGACGTCTTCCGCGGCCAGCGTGTCAGCCAGCTCGCGGGCCTGCTTGTGGCCCAGCTCGGTGAGCGGGGGACCCGGCATGGCCGTGTCCAGCTTGCGTTCGATGTTCGACGCCGTCTCACCGTGCCTGACCAGCAGCAACCTCACCCGCGCTCGCCCTTTCTGACAGCATCGACCCAAGCGGCTGCTGCGGCGAACTCGTCGTTGTGAGCCTCAACGGGCTCCCGGTCGGCCTTCGGGAAGGACCCGAGGAACCTGACTTCGCGCGAGTGTCGGTGCAGCGCGGCCAGCGCGTCACCGATCCTCGGCTCTGCGATGTGCCCCTCGACGTCGATGTAGAAGCGGTACGTCCCCAGTTTGCCCTTCTGGGGTCGTGATTCGAGGCCGGTGAGATTGATGCCACGCAACGCCAGCTCGGTGAGCAGCTCGGACAGCACTCCCACGCGGTCAGGGGTGGTCACGACGACGCTGGTGCGGTCTGCTCCGGTCGGCGCAGGCAGCTGACCCGGCCGGCGCAGCAGCAGGAACCGGGTGCGCGCGTCGGCCACGTCCAGCACGTCGGTCGCGAACTCTTCCAACTTGTAGTGGTTGATCGCGACCGGAGCGGTCACGGCGGCGTCGAACTCGCCTCGTTCCACCGCGGCCGCGGCAGCCGCGGTGGAGGAGGTCGCGATCGAGGTGACGCCGGGCAGCTCGGCCGCGATCCACTCGCGGACCTGCGCCAGGGCGTGCGGATGCGAGGCGATGCTGCGGATCTCGGTGGTGCCCGGCCGGACCAGGACGCTGAACCGGACGTCCAGCACGGTCTCGGCCACCGCGACGACCGGCTCGTCGCGCACGAGGGCGTCCAGGGTCGCGGGGACGGCGCCCTCGACGGAGTTCTCGATCGGCACGCACGCGAACTCGGTCTCACCTTTGCGCAGCGCGGCGATCGCGAGCGGGATGGTCTCGGCCGGGACGAGTTCACCCTCGAAGCGCGAAGCTGCCTGCTCGGTGAAGGTGCCCTGTGGTCCGAAGTACGCAATGCGCGGCATCAGGTCAGCGTAGTGCGGCGATCAGAGGCGGAAATCACGCCTGTGTCCACCGCCAAACCTGGGTTCCGCCAGGGCCGTTCGAACTGGAATGCTTGGGGTGTGCCCGTTCTAGCGCCTGAACTCGTGTTGTGCGCGGTCGACGAACCGATGGCGAACGCCTGGCTCGCCGTCGCGGACGGACGCACCGGGGTGAGGGTGCATCGCGGGTCCGTGCTGGACATCCACGCGCAGGCCATCGTCAGCCCGGCCAACTCGCAGGGCTGGATGCGCGGTGGCATCGACGCCGTCTACGCCACGGCGTTCCCCCTGGTCGAGAACAACGTCCGCAGTGCGGTCCTCGCGCTGCACGGCGGTGAGCTGCCCGTGGGCGAGGCGCAGATCGTGGCGACCGGCGAGACCGAGCCGGCGTGGCTCATCAGCGCGCCGACCATGCGCAGGCCCGGCGAACGACTGCCCGGCGACACCGTCCACCCGTACCTGGCGGCGCGAGCGGTCCTCCGGCTCTGGCTCGAAGGACGTCTGGAGGACGGCACGCCGGTGCGCGACGCCGTCCGCACCATCGCGATGCCGGGACTCGGCACCGGGGTGGGAGGCGTCGCGCCGTCCACCTGCGCCCATCAGGTCGCCGCCGCGTGGGACGAGGCGTTCAACCCGCTCCACGTGTGACAGTTGTGCACAGAACTTGTGCACAACCCTGTGGACAGAGCTGTGGATGCTTGTGGACTACTGCCGTGGCGCGACCCATCGTTCGAGGTCGAGCTCATCTGTGATGGGGATGCCGAAGTCACCGACCGCGGGGATCTCCGGCTTGAGCTTGCGGGCTTCCCGCACGGCGTCCGGTCTCAACGCCGACAGCTTGAACCCGCGCCGCTGGTAGAAGCGGATCGCGTCGAGGTTGTCGTTGGTCGTCGTCAGACGCACCCGGTTGCAGCCGAGTGTGCGCGCCTGGCGAACCGCGGCGTCGACCAGCGCGGTGCCGACGCCGCGGCCCCGCCGAAGTGCGTCGATGGTGACGATCTCCAGCTGGTGGTTCGCCACCGCGTAGGTCAGCAGACCCAGCACCTGGCCCTGCTTCTCCACGAGGAAGCCCGGCAGACTCGCCGGGAAGAACACTTCGCCGTGCGCGACGGCGGTGTGCGCTCCCCATAGCTCGAGAACCAGTCGGGCGACAACTATGCGATCTGCTTCCTCGACCGGTCGTACCGAGCCTTCTGCCATGACAAGAACTGTGCCAATTTGAGTCACCCTCAGGAACAGCCATTCGACGTACGGTGGATTCGTGCCAGTGCGCGTTTTGTTGGTTGACGATCACGAAGTAGTGCGCAGAGGACTGCGCGAGATGCTCGACGACGAGACGGACATCTCGGTCATAGCCGAGGCCGGATCCGTCGACGAGGCGGTGACACGGGCCCAAAAGACATCGCTCGACGTGGCGGTTGTGGACGTTCAGCTTCCGGACGGCAGCGGCGTCGACCTGTGCCGGTCGTTGCGGGACCTTGGCATCCGTTGCCTCGTTTTGACCGCATTCGACGATGAAGAAGCTCTGGTGGGGGCCATCATGGCCGGTGCGTCGGGCTATCTGCTCAAGCAGGTTCGCGGCCAGGACGTCGTCACGGCCGTGCGGGAGGTCGCGGCTGGACGGTCCCTTCTGGACCCCGCGACCACAAGCCGAGTACTCGAACGGATGCGCAATCCTGCCCCGGTCGGCCTCACCGACCAGGAACAGCGCGTGCTGGAACTGATCGGCGAGGGCCTGACGAACCGCCAAATCGGTGAACGGCTCTTCCTCGCGGAGAAGACCGTGAAGAACTACGTGACGTCCGTGCTCTCGAAACTCGGCATGGAACGGCGGACGCAAGCCGCCGCATGGGTGGCTAAACGGGGACGGACCAGGTGAGCGTCGTCCCGTTCGGCGAACTCACGACCCGGAAATCGCCACTGGCGGCCTTCGCCCGTTCGGCGAGATGCCGCAATCCGCGCTGAGTCACGCCGGACGGGATGCCGCACCCGTTGTCCGCGACGCGCAGCAGCAGATGCTTCTCGTCGCGCCGTACGTCGATCTGGACGTGTGTCGCTCCTGAGTGCCGCACGACGTTCGACAACGCCTCACGCAACGCCGCCCGCGCGTCGTCGGCGTGGTTGCGCGGCACGTTCGCCAGGTCACCGGACACGTGCAGGCGCGGCGGGAAGCCGAGCAGCTCACCGGCCGTGCGGACCTCGGCCTTGATCGAGTCGTGCAGGTCGGCGGAGTCCGCGGGATCGGTTTTGCGCAGCTTGCGGACGGTCGCGCGGACCTCGGCGATCGTCTCGTCGACGAGGTCCACGGCCTCGTTGATCCGGGCGCGCTGACCAGCGTCGAGCTTCTTGCCCAGCCGCCGTTCCAGCAGGCTGAGCTGCACGCCGGCGCCGTAGAGCCGCTGGATGATCACGTCGTGCAGGTCGCGCGCGATCCGTTCGCGCTCCTCGTAGACCGCGACGCGCTGCCGTGCCGTGAAGCCCTCGGCCAGCACGACGGCGAGGCCTGCCTGGGCCGCGAACGCCGTCAGCACGTCCACCGTCTCCTGCGTGAACGGCGGTTTGTCGCGCCTGCGGTACACGGCCAATGCACCGATCTTGCGGTCCGACGTGCCGAACGGCGCCACCGCGAACGGCCCGTAACCGCGCAACGCCTGTGGCACGTACGGGGCCGTGCGCGGGTCGTTCGTGACGTCGTCGGCCATCACCGGGACCCCGGTACGTGCGGCCTTCGCGGCGGCACTGCGCGGGCTGAGCGTGGCGACGACCGGTTCGCCGCTGGACGCCTCGACGGTGAGCGTGCCGTCGTCGTCACCCGTGGCGAGCATGGCCAGCCCGAGGTCGGCGTCCGCGATCTCCGCGGCCGCCTCCACCACGAGCCGCAACACGTTCTCCGGGTCTTCCAGCGCCGCCGACGTGATCTCGGTCGACGCGACGAGCACGCGCCGCGCCAGGGAGGGGTCCATGGTCCTCAACGGTATGCGGGCGTGCCGAGGTCCAGCACCAGGTCCGCCCTCGCCGCCTCGTCCGGGCGGTGCGTGATGTGCAAGATCGTCCTGCCGTCGCGCCTGAGCTGGTCCAGCAGCGTGCGGGCGGTCGGCTCGTCCAGGTGCGCGGTGGGTTCGTCGAGCAGCACCACGTCGGCGTCGTGCAGCAACGCCCTGGCGAGCGCGAGCCGTTGCGCCTCACCTCCCGACACCTGATCAGGCCGGATCACCGTGTCGAGCCGGTCCACCCACTCCGGCAGACAAGCGTTTCGCAACGCCTCCCGCAGCTGTTCGTCGTCGTGCGCACCCGACATCCGCAGGTTCTCCCTCACGGTCGTGCTGACCAGCATCGGCTCCTGCGGGCACCAGGTGGCCCGCGGCAGTTCGACGATCCCCCGCTCCGGCTGGAGAAAGCCCAGGAGCAGCGCGAACAGCGTCGACTTGCCGCTGCCGGACGGTCCGACGATCGCCACATGCGTGCCGGGCTCGATGTTGAGGTGGAGGTCTCGCAGCGTCGGCTCGGTCGCGCCGGGCCAGCGCACGTCCACGTTCTCCAGCCGGATCCGCTTGCCGCGCGGCTGCTCCGGGCGTTCCGGAGCGTCGAACTGGAGCCGCGCGCTGGCCTCCCGGAGTGCCCTGCGCTGCTGAGCCGCGAGCGGCAACGCGGCCAGCGGTTCGGCCAGCGCGAGCGGGACCAGGCCGAGCACCGGATTGCCGGTCGTGGCGCAGACGAGGGCCGCCACACCGGTCGCGAGCAGGACGATCGCCGTGGCCGCGCCCGTGCCAAACGCTTGCTTGCGGGTCTCCCCGGCAAGTTCGACGTCTTCGGCGTGCAGCTGGGCCAGCAGGCGGTGGTGGGCGTCGTGCGCGAGAAGATCCGGTGCCGCGACGAGTGCGTTGATCGTGTCGCCGGCGACCTTGCGACGGCCCCTGGCGAGCTTCGTGCTGGCCCGGCGCTCGGTCCAGACCGCGACGGCCGGTGCGGCGAGGCCCGCCGCTAGGAGCAGGCCGCCGAGCGTGAGAGCGGCGGCAGGGTCGATGAACGCGAACAGGATCGTGGTCGCGATGCCCGCCCCGATCGCCACGACCGGCGGCACCAGCACGCGCGGCACCAGATCGCGAACAGTGTCGGTGTCCTCGACGAGCCGTTGGAGTCCGTCACGGCGTTGGGTCCGCACAAGCCGCAACCACAGCTCGACGCGGAGGTTGGTCGCGAGCTTGAACGCCTCGTGATGCGTCACCAGCCGTTCGACGTACCGCAGCACGCCCTTGCTCAGCGCGAACGTCCGCACGCCCACGACCAGCACCGACAGCGTCAGGATCGGCGGCATCTCGGCGGCGCGGGCGATCAGGTGGGCGGCCAGCGCGGTGAGCGCGATGCCCGCCACGGCCGCCAGCACGCCCAGCCCCGCACCCTTCCACGGGATCGGCAGACGCTTCGGACGTTCCTGCTGCGTCTCGTCGGTGACGACCCTGGCGAAGGTCTCCTCCTCCGTCGCCTCCTTCTCGCGGTGCGAGGCGAGGACGACAGCAGCCGTAGCGCTAGCTCTCTTGATCGCTTTGTCGACTTTGCGACTTGTCACCGGGTCGAGGTGCGCGGTCGGTTCGTCGAGCAACAGCACCGTCGCGCCGTGGCGAACCCTCAGCAGGGCGCGCGCGACTGCGACGCGTTGGCGTTCGCCGGTCGAGAGGTCGGTGATCTGGCGATCGAGGAGGTGCGAGGCCACGACCTCGTGCGCGACCTGCTCGATGTCGTCCGCGCCCGGCACCGTGAGCTCCAGTTCGGCACGCGGGGTGGCGGCGGCGAACGCGGGCTTCTGCGGCACGTAGGCGATGTCGCCCTCAACCTCGACCGTTCCGTCCGTCGCCTCCAGGAACCCGAGCAACACCTGGAAGGTCGTCGACTTCCCCGCCCCGCTGGCCCCCTCCAGCCGGTAGATCTCGCCGGGCCTCACCTCAAAGCTGACCCCGTCCGGCGCAAACCCACCCCGCCGCAACACCCTCAAATCCGCAACACGAACCCGCCCGCTGAGTGCACGCGGGGAGCTTTCGTGCGATTGGAGCGCACGCGGGGGCCCCGCGTGCGACCCGGCAACGACGTCGGCTACTCGGCGGACGGACTCCAGGCCGTCCTCGCTGGCGTGGTGAGCGGCTCCGGCGGCGCGCAGCGGCAGGTAGCACTCGGGCGCCAGGATCAGCACGACCAGCGCGGTCATCAACGTCATGTCGCCGTGCACGAGCCGGACACCGACGCCGACCGCGATCAACGCGACCGACAGCGACGCCGCGATCTCCAGCACCAGCGCCGACAGGAATGCGATCTTGAGCGTGCCCATCGTGGCCTTGCGGTGCTGCTCACCGATCTGTTTCACCGCCGTGGCCTGCTGCTTGGCGCGTCCGAAGACGGTCAGCACCGGAAGCGCCCGGAGGAGTTCGAGGAGCTGGGCCGACAGGAGTTCGGTGACGTCGGCGGCCTTCTGCACGCGCTTCTCGGTGTACCAGCCGATCAACGCCGCGAAGACCGGGATCAGCGGCACCGTGATCGCGATCAGGACCGCCGACGGCCAGTCCGTGAAGAGGATCCACGCACCGGCCAGCGGCGGCACGATCACCGCGGTGACCAGCGCGGGCAGGTAGCGGGTGAAGTAGGCGTCGAGCGCGTCGAGGCCCTTGGTCGCGAGCACCGACAGCTCGGCGGTGCCGCGGTCGGCGATCCAGCCGGGACCGCGTTCGAACGACTTGGCCAGCAGCTGGGTGCGCAGCTCCTCCTTGGCACCGGCGGCGGCACGGGCGGCAGCGCTTTCCGTCGCCCACGAGAGACCTGCGCGCGCCAGGATCGCCACGGCGAGCAGCGGAAGGCCTTCGCGGGTCGTGATCACCGACGCCAGTGCGACGGCCTGGGCGACGAGCGCCAGTGCGTTGAGGAACGCCAGCGCGCCCACCCCGACGAGGGCGCGCCTGGCGTTCTTCGAGAGCTGGGGCAGTGCTCCCAGCGGACCTCTCATGTCAGTGCACCGGGATGTGCCGCACGCCGATGCGCTTGCGGAACACCCAGTAGGTCCAGCCTTGATAGACGAGCACCGCGGGCGTGCCGAACCCGGCGACCCAGGTGATCACCTGCAGCGTGTACGGGCTCGACGCGGTGTTGGCGACCGTGAGCGACCACGCGTCGTTCAGCGTCGACGGCAGGACGTTCGGGTAGAGCGAGCCGAACAGGATCGCGACGCTGGCCGCGATCGCGAGGCCCATCAGCGCGAACGACTGACCGTCGCGGTTCGCGAGCAGCCGCCACATCGCGGCGGCGAGCACCAGCACGACGACGCCCGCCCAGAGCCCGGCGACGATCGCGAGCAACGCGACCAGCGGCAGAAGTGCCACCGGCGCCAGCATGAGCGCGACGCGACGGGCCCGTTCGCGGATCTCGCCCTCGGTCTTCAACGCGGTGAACACCGCGCCGTGCACCAGCGCGTAGCCCGCGAAGGCAAGCGCGCCGACGATCGTGTCGAGCCGGATCGCCGCGAAGGCCGAGCCCACGCGGTCACCGTTCGCGTCGATCGGCAGCCCCAGCACCGTCGTCGAGATCAGCAGGCCGACGCAGAGCGTGGCGATCCACGAGCCGGCGACGATCGTGAAGTCCCACGCCCTGCGCCAGCGCGGGTTGTCGACCTTGCCGCGGTAGTCGAACGCGACCCCGCGCCCGATCAAGGCGATGAGGAACAGAGTCAGCGGCAGGTACGCGGCGCTCAACAGCGCCGCATACCAGCCGGGGAAGGCCGCGAACGTGGCACCGATCGCGACGATGAGCCACACCTCGTTGCCGTCCCAGACCGGCCCGATGGTGTTGATCATGACCCGGCGTTCGGCGTTGTCGCGGCCCAGAACGGGCAGCAGCATGCCGACGCCGAAGTCGAAACCTTCGAGGAACAGGTAGCCGAGCCACAGCACGGCGATCAGTACGAACCAGAGCGTTTCCACGTCGCCTCTCCCCTAGTACGCGAACGCCAGGGCGCCGTCGTCGGTCTTCTGGGGCAGTACGCCGGGTATCCCGCCTCTGACGTACTTGCGGATCAGGTAGAACTCCACGACCGCCAGCACGCTGTAGACCGCGGTGAGCGCGATGAGCGAGGTCAGGATCTCGCCTGGAGTGCTGTTCGAGACCGCCTGCGCGGTGAACATCCAGACACCGTCCACACCGGACGGGTTCGGCACGACCACGAACGGCTGCCGCCCCATCTCGGTGAAGATCCAGCCGAAGCTGTTGGCCAGGAAGGGAGTCGCGATGCCGGCGAGGCCGAGAACCGGGAACCACCATCCGGTGGGCGTCCGGTTCCTGCGGGTCAGCCAGAGCATGAAGACACCGAGGCCGGCCGAGATGCCACCGAACCCGATCATCAACCGGAAGCCCCAGTAGGTCACGGGAAGCGCGGGCACGTAGTCGATCGGCTTGCCGCTGAGCTCGCCGAGCCGTTCGTCGACCGGGTAGAACTCCCCGTACTTCTCCTGGTACATCGGGACCAGGTCCTGGATGCCCTTGACCTCGCTGCTGAAGTCGTTGTGCGCCAAGAAGCTCAGCAGCGCGGGCACCGTGATGCTCTTGACGTTCTCGCAGTCGGGCCTGGTGACGTCGCCGACCGCGAAGATGCTGAAGCTCGCGGGCTGTTCGGTGTGGCACAAGGCTTCCGCGGCGGCCATCTTCATCGGCTGCTGCTCGAACATCAGCTTGCCCTGCCAGTCACCGGTGATCGCCAGCGCGCTGAACGCGACCACACCGACCCAGGTGCCGAGCTTGAGCGAGCTGCGCCAGACGCGTTCCTCCTCCGACTTGCGGTAGAGGTGCCAGGCGGCGATGCCCACGAGGAACGCACCGGCCACCGCGAACGCACCGGCGATGGTGTGCGGGAAGGCGGCGAGCACCGTGTTGTTGCTCAGCACGGCCCAGATCGAGGTGAGGCGCGGACGGCCCTCGTGCAACTCGATGCCAACCGGGTGCTGCATCCACGAGTTGGCGGCGAGGATGAAGTACGCGCTGGCCATCGTCGCGAGGCTGAACGCCCAGGCGCAGGCGAGGTGGACCTTCTTCGGCAGCTTGTCCCAGCCGAAGATCCACAGTCCGAGGAACGTCGACTCGACGAAGAACGCGACGATCCCCTCCATCGCGAGCGGCGCGCCGAACACGTCACCGACGAACCGCGAGTAGGCGCTCCAGGCCATGCCGAACTGGAACTCCTGCACGATGCCCGTCACGACACCCATGGCGAAGTTGATCAGGAGGAGCTTCCCCCAGAACTTCGTCATCTTGTAGTAGCGCTCGTTGCCGGTGCGCACCCACGCGGTCTGCATCGCCGCGACGAGCAGCGAAAGGCCGATCGTCAGCGGCACCATCAGGAAGTGATAGACGGTGGTGATGCCGAACTGCCACCGCGCGAGTTCGAGTACGTCCACGTCTCCGAGACTAGGTCTGGATCATGGCGCCCATCAGGTACGACGGTCCCGTCCCTGGCCGGGACCAAGGTCCCGTGCGCGAAGTCACGCCTTTCGGGTGACATGCGTCGGTTACGATGGATTCGCCAGAGGGGAGTAGTTCCCACCGGAGTTGTCAGCCGGTGGCGTGGAGATCGACATACTGATCCGCCTTCGAGTGGATCCGGTCCCACACCCGATGAGTCTGTCGGGCGAACGAGACCTCCGGCCGGGTTGCAGCACGCCCGGTCGGGGTCTGTTGCGCCTCCGTCCGGGTTCGTATTCGGACGTGGAGGACCTCGTGGCCACTTCAATGCTCGCGTTCATCACCGCCTTCGCGGTGGTGTTCCTCGTCGAGCTCCCCGACAAGACCATGGTCGCGACCCTGGTGCTGACCACGCGCTACCGCGCCTGGCCGGTGTTCACGGGCGTCGTGCTGGCCTTTGCCGTGCAGAGCGTGGTGGCTGCCGCGTTCGGGTCGGCCATCACCCTGCTCCCGGACCGTGTGGTGGCAGGCGTCGTCGCACTGCTTTTCGGCGTGGGTGCGTTCATGCTCTTGAAGGAGGGGTTCTCGCGGGACGAGGACTCCGCCGACGAGGGCGGGACACGCGCTGCCGTGCCGTTCTGGCGGGCGGCTTTGACGTCGTTCGGCGTGCTGTTCGCGGCCGAGTGGGGTGACGCCTCGCAGCTCGCGACCGCCGGGATCACCGCTCGGTACGGGGCGCCGATCGCGGTCGGGCTCGGGGCCTGGCTCGCGTTGGTCGTGGTGGCCGGGCTGGCGGTGCTGGTGGGGCGGAAGCTCGCCGGGCGGTTGCCGACGCACTGGATTCAGCGGGTGGCCGGGGTGATCTTCGCCGGACTCGCGCTGGTGGCGTTGTGGCAGGTGTTCTAGCGGCTACCAGACCGGGCGCAGACCCGGCTGGTCCTCGCCGTGGACGTGCTGCAGGTACGCGGCGAGGCCGGTCTTGATGGTGGCGAGCGTGTCCTCCCCGATCGCCTCGGCCATCTCCTGTTCCAGGTCCGACCACAGGTTGTCCGCGAACTTCAGGTAGTCGCGGCCCTTCGTGGTCAGCGTGACGTACTGCGCCCGCTTGTCCGTCGGGTGCGGTTCGCGCAACACGTAGCCCCACTCGTCGAGCTCGTTGACGATCTTCGCCGCCGCCTGCTTGGTGACGCCCAGGTGCTGTCCGATGTCGACGGTCGTGGCGCGCCTGGCCTTGAGGAACCGGAAGACGTAGCCGTGGGCCGGCCGCAGCGGTTCCAGGCCGATCTGCCTGAGGCGGTCGTGGAACTGGTCGCCCATGGCGCGGTACGTCATCGCCAGCAGCATCGGCACCGGTTCCATTGCACAACTCCTAGTAGACAACCTGGTTGACCTTATTCTATGGTTGGACAACTTGGTTGACTACCTTGGAGGTTGTTTTGCTGGTCACGGGGGATTCCGCGGAACTGTTCGAGTTCGGTGGGTTCGAGTTCCGGCCGCTGGCCGTGCCGTCGCGCGGCAGCACCGAGGTCCTGCTGTGGACCGTCGACGTGCCGGAAGGAGGCGATGGGACGCCGCACTCCGCTTCGAAGGAGGAGGTGTTCTACGTGCTGTCAGGGTCGGTGACGATCCAGGGGCAGACGGCCGGGGTGGGTGACGCGATCGTGGTGCCGCCGAACACCGAGCTGTCGCTGACGGGCGGGCCCGCGCGGGTCCTCGTCGCTACGTCGGTGGGGATCAAGGGCACGCTGGCAGACGGGCAGACGATCACGCCGCCCTGGTCGGTCTAGTGGTGTGGCGGGTCGCACCACTAGTTCGACGGCGAGCCCTCTTCCGGAGGTTCCGGCGCGGTGTCCGGAACCTCTTCGCGCAGGTCGTGGGCGAACTTCTTGGCCTCGTCGATGAGTTCCTGGGACTCGTCGAGGCGGCTTTCGTCGGGCGCGGTGAGGTGTGTTTCGTCCGGTGCGGTCACGGCTCTGGGATTGGCGGATTCGATGATCGCCAAACTCAGGCCAGCAGGCTCCGGACGTGGGCGGCGAGACGTTCCGCGATCTCCAGGTCCCACTCGTCGTCGGAGGTAGGTTGAGGGGTCTCGCCCGCGACGACGCGTTCGCCGAGCAGGCGCCGCTCGGCGGGCGTGAAGTCGGTGATGGCGCGGCGGAGCAGGGGCAGGGCGTCGTCGAACGCGGCGCCGCGCAGACCCGACAGCCACTCGTCGATGAGGCCGAACAGCCTCGGGTCGGCGGCCAGGAGGGTGGCAGAGCCTCTGAGGAAGCCGGCCACGAACGCCGTGGCGACGGAGCGGTGCAGCCGGGCGGCCACGTCGTCGCTGGTCAGCTCCCCCGCTTCCCAGAGCAGGCGGGTGGCTCTGCCGGTGGGGAGGCCGTGGGCTTCCGCTTTGACGAGCGCGTGCAGGGCTCGCCACCAGGTCTTCTGGTGGTCCTCGTCGGCGGCCAGGCGAGTGGCCTCGTGGGCACCGTCGACCACGCTCATCGCGTGTTCGGCGGTCTCGTCGTCGACGTTGCGGCAGGCGAGCGGGAGGCCGACGGCGCCTCGGGTGAGGAGGCCGTGCAGGGCCACGCGCAGCAGTTCCGGGTCGGTGCCGCGGACCGAGCCGTAGCGGACCGTTCTGGCCAGGTCCGGCAGGGCGGCCAGCAGTTCGAGGGCGTCGGTGGCCATCGCCGCGCACCGGTCGAGTGCGTTGCGGGCCTCGTTCACGGCCGCCGGGAGTTCGCAGCCGACGGACTTGCTCAGGGTGGCCGCGGCGTCGGCGACTCGGGTGGCGTCCTGGGCGGCTTGCGTGAGGACGTTCTCGGCGGCCGTGTGGACGGTGGTGCCGTGGCGGGCCGCGACCGCCACGGACACCGCGAAGATCGGGTCCCAGCGCAGTTGCCAGACCTCGGCGAAGGTGCCGAGGGAGTTGGAACGGTCCGGCTTGCCCCACGGGACGCCGAGAACTTCCAGTCGTTGCAGGAGTTTCGAGCGTTCGCGGTCGGTGTCCTTGCGGAGGTCCAGCTTCAGCTGCTTGGGCTGGACGTCCGCGGCGAGACGGAGTTTTCGTTGCAGGCGTTGGAGATCCGCGGCCAGCGGGGAGCGCGGCACGGCTTCGCCGACCTCGCCGAGGCGTTCGCCCACGACGAGTTTGCGGTGCACGAGCTGGAGCGGCACCTCGTCGCCGCCGCAGAGAACGGCCAGCGCTGCTTCGCTGACCTCGCTCAGGCCTGCTGACGGGCGTTCCCTCAGTGCGGCAAGGGTTTCCGCGAGCCGGACGGCTTCCACCGCGCTGGCCGTCGAGGCGGGGAGGTCTTCCGCGCGCAGGACGGCGGCGGCTTTCGCGAACCAGCGCGGGACCACGTCGTCCTGGTGCTGCCAGAGGTGCGCGTACCAGCCAGGGGAATCGACACCGGCGCCGTAGCCCGATTCGGCGGCGAGCTGGCCGTGGCTCCACGGCACCCACGTGCCGGAGATCCTGCGGCGGCGCATGCCTTTCAGCAGTGCGGTGTCCGAAGTGACCGTTGGTTTGGTGAGCAGTGCCGGGACGTGCCACGCACCGCAGACGACGACGATCGGGCCGTCGGTTTCCTTGCGCGCCTTGCGGATCGTCTGACGCATGAACGCTTCTCGCCTGAGCGTGCGTTCGCCTACTTCGTCCTCGAACTCCTTGCGGACGGCGACCATGGCCTCGGCGATGGCGTTCGCGAGGTCGATCGGATCGCTCGCGCTGTGTTCGACGACGTCTTCCCACCAGCGTTCGGGATCGTCGAAGCCCGCGGCCTCGGCGAGCAGGCCGATGGGGTCGACGTTGCCGCTCGGGCCGTCGTCGCCGATCGACGCGGCCGCCGGCAGGTCGAAGAAACGCGCCTGGACGCCGTTCTCGTCGGCGTAGCGAAGTGCTTGCCACTCCGGGGAGAACTCCGCGAACGGCCAGAACGCGGCGTTCTCAGGATCTGCTTCGTCGTGCAGCAGGATCGCGACCGGCGGCGTGAGGGCGTGGACGTGTTCGAGGAGCGCATCGGCTTCCGGTGGTCCCTCGATCAGGATGAGCGCCGGCCGGGTTTGCTCGAGCGCCCGCTTGACCATCCGGGCCGAGCCGGGGCCGTGGTGCCGGATGCCGAGGAGGACCGGCCCGGCGTCGGGCTCAGTCACCGCTGACGTCCAGGCAGGCGCGGTAGAGGTCGCGCCACTCGGCACGCTCCTTCAGCACCGTCTCCACGTACTCCTGCCACACGGTCGCGTCCGACACCCGGTCCTTGATGACGGACCCGATGAGCCCGCTCGCCAGCTCGTCCGCACCGAGCGTGCCGTCGCCGAAGTGGCCAGCCAGTGCCATGCCGTTCGCGATGACCGAGATCGCCTCGGCCGTGGACAGGCTGCCGCTCGGCTTCTTCAGCTGCGTGCGACCGTCCACGGTGGAACCGTTGCGCAGCTCCCGGAAGATCCGCACGACCCGGCGCACCTCGTCCAGCGCGGGCGGTTCGGCGGGCAGCTGGAGCGCCTTGCCGAGCTGCTGGGCTCGGGTGATGACGATCTCGACCTCGGCGTCCTCGGTCGCGGGCGGCGGCAGCACCACGGTGTTGAAGCGCCGCGCGAGTGCCGACGACATCTGGTTCACGCCGCGGTCGCGGTCGTTGGCCGTGGCGATGACCGTGAAGCCCGGCACGGCCTGGACCTGCGTGTTCAGCTCCGGGATCGGCAGCGACTTCTCGCTCAGGATCGTGATGAACGAGTCCTGCACCTCGGACGGCATGCGGGTCAGCTCCTCGACCCGGACGACGGCGCCGCTCTGCATGCCCTTCATGACCGGGCTGGGCACGACCGCGTTCTCGCTCGGACCCTCGGCGATGAGCCTGGCGTAGTTCCAGCCGTACCGGACCTGGTCCTCGCTCGTGCCCGCGGTGCCCTGGACCACGAGCGTCGAATCGCCGCTGATCGCCGCCGCGAGGTGCTCGGACAGCCACGACTTGGCGGTACCCGGCACACCCACGAGCAACAACGCCCGGTCGGTGACCAGCGTGCCGACCGCGACCTCGACCAGACGCCGCGCGCCCACGTACTTCGGGCTGATCACGGTGCCGTCCGGAAGAGTCCCGCCCAGCACGTAGGTGACCACGGCCCGCGGAGACAGCCGCCAGTTGGGCGGCCGCTGCCGGTCGTCCTGGGCCGCGACGGCCTCCAGCTCGGCGGCGTACTGCTGTTCGGCCGTCGGCCTGAGCACGGCGGTCACAGTGGGCCTCCTGGGTTCGGGTACCTCGAAGTGTGGTGGGTCACTGAGAGTCGTCGGCCGGTGGGGAGTCGTCGGCCGGCGGGGAGTCGTCGGCCGGTGGGGAGTCGTCGGCCGGTGGGGCGAAGGACTCGCGCAGGCGGATGCGGAGCCGCAGGACTTCGAGTTCGAGGGAGTTCTCCGGCCACCGCCGGGTCAGCCCCTCCCAGTTGGCCCCGAGCAGATCCGCGTCACCACGCGCCAGCAACACCGCCGGCGGACGCCCCGCACGCCAGCGCGGGTCGGGCAGGGCGGCGTAGCGGTGCAGCAAGGCGCGGGTGGTCTCCGGCGACCACGGTGCCGGGAGCTGCGCGCACGCGTGGTCGAGGAGGTCGTAGTGCCAGTTGACCGAGACGGCGACGACCGCCTGCTCCGCCACGCTCGCCGGCAACGCCGCCAGCATCTCGAGCTGCTCCATGCCGGTCAGCGTCTCGGCGGCGGCCGCGGCCCAGGGACGTGGATCGGTGGCGGCGGCCAGCTGGTCGGCGATGCCCCTCAGAAGCGCCCCGGCCCACGGCCCTCGCCGCAGGACGTCGGCGGCCTTGGCGTCGGTGGTCTCCAGACGAGCGATCCAGTACCCCGGCGACACGCTGGCGGCCGCGGCCCGGATGCGACCGGCCACGCCCTTCTCGGACCCGTCACGCATGAGGTCGCGCTGCTCGGCGAGGTCGGGCTGCGCGGTCCACAGCTCGTCGGTCTGGACGTCGAACCCGTCGTCCGTCAGCCACAACCCCTGACCGAGGCGGTCGGCCGCCCTCGTCGCCAGGGCTGAGGCCGGCAGCTTGCGGAGGAGGCGAAGGGCCTCGTCGTGAACGGCGGCGGCGCGGTCGTCGAGGGCTTCTTCCAGCAGCTCTTCGTCTGCCGGGCCCAGGCCGGTCTCGAGCGCGCTGATCAGGACCTGGCGGTCGGCGGACCGGCGGGAGGCCTCGAACTCCGCCTTGATGAAGGCGCCGACGGCTTCGGGGTCGGCCTTGCGCTTGCGGCGGAGTGCGCGGACCCGTTGGGCGCTGGGGAGGTCGAGGATCTCGTCGAGGGGAACTTCCTCGGTGAGCGGACTGGCACCGCTCGCCCACGCCCAGCCGGGGCGCGTGCCGGCGAGCCAGCGGCCTCTCGTGCCGAGGACCTCGACGACGGCTGCCCGGAGACCTGGCCGGGCGGTACCCATGGCCAGCAGGGCCGGAAGCATGCGGTGCTCGGCCACGACGCCGTTGGCCTTGGCCAGGGCACACCACTCGGTGAGCAGGACCTCGTCGTCGACGCTCATGATCGCTTCGAGGACGGCTCTGGCCGCGGGGCGGGGCAGGTGTGCGGGTTCCGGCGGGGCCGGGGGCAGCGGGTCGGCGGCGACCTCCTGCGGGAGCGTGGCGCCGAACGCGGCCACGCCCAGGGCGGCGCAGTCGGAGAGCAGCTCGGTCGGGGAGCCACCGCCTCGGGTGGTGCCGATGAGGAGGTCTTGGACGGTCTTGGACCACTCGGCCTTCACGCCACCACCTCCAGGGTGCCGTCCAGCGCGATGGCGCCGACGCGGAGTGCGTGCCCGTCCCACAGCCCCCAGGCGTCGAAGGGTTCGCCGCCGCTCAGCGCCAGAGCCATGTCCAGGCCGCTGTCGTCGCGGACGGGCAGGCCGTGCCCGGACGCGTCCACCAGGGAGGTGCCGCACAGGCGGACCGAGGCGCAGCCCAGTGGGAACAGGCGTTGCCACGGGTCGGCCATCAGCATCGGTTCCAGCGACGCCAGCGACGTGCGCCAGGACGACGGGGCCGGGACCGGGTCCGGTGCGCGGGAGCCGGCCAGGTCGCCCAGGGCCACGCGGTCCGAGCCCGGATAGGGGTGGACCTCGGCCGAGGACTCCAGACCGTGGGGCAGCAGCGGTACGGGGGCGCCTACGGCCGAGTGGCGGATGGCCACGACCCAGCGGCTGGTTTGGCGGCCCCAGCACCACTGGCGGACGGTGCGGACCCGGCCGTCGTCGGTTTCCAGGCGCAGCAGGGCCACCCAGCGGTCGGAGACGCCCGGGGTGGCGCGGACGGTCTCTTCCGGGACCGTCACGCCCAGGCGGGAGCGTGGTTGCACGAAGCACAGCAGGTGCAGGCCGCCCAGGCGGTCGGCCACGTCGGAGGTCCAGCGCGGGCCGGAGCGGGCGACGATCTCCTGGATCTCGGCCACCGCGGCGGCCACACCGGGGACCTGGGCGTCGATCATGCGGGCGATGAAGGCCTGCCACCAGGAGGCGGGACGGCCCGGCAGGGACGCCACGCCTGCCGACGCCACGTCGAGCAGCCAGTCGCGCAGGCCCTCGATGCCGGAGGACATGGCGGCGGCGCGGTTGGCGGCCGTTTTCTCGCGCGCTCGGACGCGGCGGGCCACGGCTTCTGGTGAGGAGTCCAGCTCACGAGCCGCGCGGCGCTGAGTCCACTCCTCGACCCAGTCGGGCGGGAGGGCGTCCGGGATGTCGAGTTCCTGCAGGCTCACGGCGTGCTTGCAGGGGAACTTGCGGGACGGGCACGTGCACTTGGCGGAGCCTGCGGCCAGGTCGACGCACACGCGGTACGGCATGCTGCCCGAACCCGTGTAGAGGCCCCACAGCACCGGCAGGGCCTTGCCCAGGCCCTGCCAGCGCATCGGAACGGCTCGTGTCCTCACGGAACCAAACTAGCGAGGACCCCCGACAGAAAATCAGGCCGGACCGCGACGGGCCCACGTCCACGCGTATGCCGGGTCTTCACAGGCCTCCGCCGCCTCGCCCATCTCCAGCGGGCGGAAGGTGTCGACCATGACCGCGGTCTCGTCGAAGTAGTCCACGCCCAGCGAAGCCTCGACGGCACCGGGCTGCGGGCCGTGCGTGCAGCCGGAGGGGTGCAGCGACATCGAGCCGATGCCGATGCCGGAGCCCTTGCGCGCCTCGTAGTTGCCGCCCACGTAGAACATCAGCTCGTCCGAGTCGACGTTCGCGTGGTTGTACGGCACCGGCACGGCCAGCGGGTGGTAGTCCACCTTGCGCGGGCAGAACGAGCACACGACGAAGTTCGGGCCCTCGAACGTCTGGTGCACGGGCGGCGGCTGGTGCACTCGGCCGGTGATCGGCTCGAAGTCGCGGATGTTGAACGCCCACGGGTACAGGTGCCCGTCCCAGCCGACGACGTCGAACGGGTGGTTCGCGTAGGTGAACCGGGTCAGCCCCGCACGGTGCCGGACCAGAACGTCGACATCGGTCCCGTCGACGAGCAACGGCTCCTCGGGACCCCGGATGTCGCGCTCGCAGTACGGCGAGTGCTCCAGGAACTGGCCGGCCTTCGACAGGTACCGCTTGGGCGGCCCGATGTGCCCCGTCGCCTCCAGCACCAGCAACGACATCGGGGACGACGGCACGACCCGGTAGGTGCACGAGGTCGGAATCACGACGTAGTCGCCATCGCCGACCGTCAACGCTCCGTAGATCGTCTCGATCACACCGGAGCCGTGCTGCACGTACAGCAGCTCGTCGCCGAAAGCGTTGCGGTACAACGGCGACGGCACCGAGGCGACGACAAAACCGATGGTCACGTCCGGATTCCCGAACAGCTTGCGGCGTCCGGTGACCGCGTCGACCTCGTCAGAAGCCCAGGTCAGGTCCTGCGTCTTGAAGTGCCGCGGCTTCAACGGGAGGTTCGGCGCGACCGTCCCGCGCTCGTCCTTCACCGTCTCCGCGTTCACGATCGCCGTCGGCAGGTGGCGGTGGTAGAGCAGGGCCGAATCGGCCGAGAACCCCTCGACTCCCATCAGCTCTTCCGCGTAGAGGCCACCGTCCGGTTTGCGGAACTGGGTGTGGCGCTTTCGGGGGATCTCCCCCACCTGGCGGTAGTAGGCCATGACGTCTCCGAGGCGTTCGACTATCGGACATCTTTGTTCAGTTGCCGGTACACGGCTAGCGTGTCAGCCGTGTCAAGCGCTGTCGAACTCCGTGCGCCCGGTCCGCGCGGTACTCCGCCCCTGCTCGCGAGGCTTGTGGACGATGCCGCGCTGTTCCCTCCGGGGAACGCGCCGATGCCCGACGCGGTGCGCGGGCACCTCGACGGACGGGTCGGCGAGTGGTCTGGCGTCATGGGTCTTTTCCTGTGCCCTGCCTCGCGTCTCGCCGAGCTGATCACCGAGCTGATCAAGGTCAAGCCACCGAAACCGATCGCGCTCTCACTCGTGATCGACACGGGCCTCGGCGGTGTGCCGAAGGCCGTGTCCATCGTCGAGAGCCGTAGTGAACTGCTCGCTCTGCGCATGGTCGAGATGCCCGCACCGTCCGATGTGGACGAGGTGTGGCTCGAGCGCGTGTCCGAGTTCGTGCCAGAAGACGTCATCCGCGTGGTCGAACCCCGCCGCGGCGGGGCCGAGTGGCTCGACGGCGTCCGCCGGGTCATCGAGCACGGCAGCTGGCCCAAGCTGCGCTGTGGTGGTCTCAGCACCGAGAACTTCCCCAGCGTCGACGAGGTCGCGGACTTCCTGTCCGTCGTCAGCGGTGGCGGCGTCGCGTTCAAGGCGACCGCGGGCCTGCACAAGGCCGTCCGCTACACCGACGAGCAGAACTTCACGCACCACGGCTTCCTGAACCTCCTCGTCGCCACGGCGAGGTCCCTCAGCGGCCGCGACGTCCGCGAGGCACTGGCGAGCACCGACGCCGAGGCGCTCACCGCCGAGGCCAAGGCGCTCAGCGACCAGGCCGCGCACGCCGTCCGCGGGGTCTTCGCGAGCTACGGCTCGTGCTCGCTCGCCGAACCGATCGCCGACCTCGAGGGGCTTGGACTGCTGTGAGCTGGATCAGCGACCCGAACTTCACCGAAGACCAGCCGTTCGGACCGCAGACCCTCCCCTACGGCGTCGTGGACGGGGGCGTCGCCGTCCGCGTCGGCGACCAGGCTCTGCTGCTCAAGGGCCTCGCCCTGGGCAAGTGCAGCGAGTACGTCCAGGGCGACTCGCTGGACCCGCTGCTCAGGGCGGGCCGGCCGATCTGGAGCGTGCTGCGGGCCAAGCTCAAGGAGATCGTCACGGCGACCTCCGCGCCGAAGGGCGCCGAGCTCACGGGCATCGAGTCCGCGAAGCTGCCGTTCACCGTGGGCGACTACGTGGACTTCTACAGCTCCAGGCACCACGCCGAGAACGTCGGGAAGATGTTCCGCCCCGACGGCGACGCGCTCACACCGAACTGGACGCACCTCCCGATCGGCTACCACGGTCGTGCGGGCACGGTGTACGTCTCGGGCACGGAGATCGTCCGCCCGAACGGCCAGAAGCGCGGCAGCGAGGGCCCGAAGTTCGGTCCCTCGGAGCGTCTCGACATCGAGGCGGAGGTCGGGTTCGTCTGCGGCGGCCCGAAGGCGGCCAACGTGTCCACGAGCAGGGCCGCCGAGCACGTCTTCGGCGTCGCGCTGGTCAACGACTGGTCCGCGCGCGACATCCAGGCCTGGGAGTACCAGCCGCTCGGCCCGTTCCTCGCCAAGTCGTTCGCCACGTCGATCGGCGCCTGGATCACCCCGCTCGAAGCGTTCTCAGTTGCACGCGTCCCGACGCCGCCGCTGCCGAACAAGCTGCACGACTACCTGACCTGCGATCAGCCGTGGGGCCTGGACATCACGATCACCGTGGAGCTGAACGACACCATCGTCGCGAAGCCCCCGTTCCGGGAGATGTCGTGGTCATTTGTGCAACAGCTGGCGCACATGACGGTGAACGGGGCTACGGTTCGCCCAGGTGATCTGTTCGCGTCCGGCACGGTTTCCGGACCGGAGAAGAACGAGCGCGGCTCGTTCCTCGAACTCAGCTGGGGTGGCAAGGAACCGTTCAAGCTCGACGACGGCTCCACGAGGTCTTTCCTGGAGGACGGCGACACGGTCAAGCTGACCGCGACGGCCCCCGGTGAGGGTGGTTCGGTGGTGGGTCTCGCCGAGGTGGTGGGCACAGTTCGGAGTGCGTGATGGTCGGAGCGACGAAGGAGAGCTCGCTGACCCTGGAAAGGGGTCTGGCGCTGCTCCAGGCGGTCGCTGAGGCGGAGTCCGAGGCACCGTCGATCTCGGAGCTCGCCACCGCCATCGGCGCGTCCAGAGCGGCCGTCTACCGGCTTCTGGTGCCGCTGCAGGCGCGCGGGCTCGTGCGCCGGGAGGGCTCGAAGGTCCGGCTCGGCCTGGGCGTGCTC
Source organism: Lentzea miocenica (assembly GCF_033949945.1). Taxonomy (NCBI): domain Bacteria; kingdom Bacillati; phylum Actinomycetota; class Actinomycetes; order Pseudonocardiales; family Pseudonocardiaceae; genus Lentzea; species Lentzea miocenica. Next base: position 110,215 of record NZ_JAXAVW010000014.1, on the reverse strand, counting down.
CGGCTCGCCTCCAACGTCCTCCCCCAGCTCCGGATGGCGGCGAACCCCGCTCTGCGCGAACTCGCGGAGAAGGTCGGCGCCACCGCGCACCTCACCGTCGCGGACGGCACCGAGGCGCAGGCCGTCGCCGTCGTCGAACCGTCGTGGACCGCTTTCCACGTGGCGTACCGGGTCGGTTCCCGCCACCCGGTGCACCGCGGGGCGGCCGGCAGGGCCATCTCCCAGCCCGGCGAGATCTGGGTCGTCTCCAGCGGTGAGCTGCAGCCCAACGCGTACGGCGTCGCGGCGCCTGTGCGCGGCGTTCCGGGCCTCAGAGCGTCCGTTGGTGTGGTGGCGCTGGAAAAGCTCGACGCGGACGTTGTCGGCCCACACGTCGTGCGTGCGGCCGAAGAAGTGGCGGCGGCGCTCAAATGACAGAAGAGCGGCTGAGGCGCTGGCGGTTGCTCTTGGGGCCCAGCGCGGAAGACGTGGCGCAGCTCGGCGAGGACGACCAACGGCGTGATGGCGCGCTGACAGGTCTCTACGGCGGTGGCGGCGATCGCGGTGCCGGTCTCGGCGCCAGCTCTCCGCAGTTGCACCGGTGGCTGGGCGACGTCCGCAAGTACTTCCCCACGTCCGTCGTGCAGGTCATGCAACGGGACGCCGTCGAGAAGCTCGGCCTCCGGCAGTTGTTGCTCGAACCCGAACTGCTGCAGTCCGTCGAACCCGACGTGAACCTCGTCAGCACCCTGCTCCAGCTCTCCCGCGCGATCCCCGCCCGCACCCGCGACACCGCGAAAGCCGTGGTGCAGAAGGTGGTCGAGGACATCGAGAAGCGCCTGAAGGACCGGCTCGTCGAAGCCGTCCGCGGCGCCGTGGACCGCTCCAGGCGCACCCGCCGGCCACAGCTGCAGGACGTCGACTGGGCGACCACGATCAAGGCGAACCTCAAGAACTACCAGCCGCAGCACAAGACCGTCATCGTCGACGACCTCATCGGCCACCGCAGGCGCAGCCGGACCGCGGCGATGCGGGACGTGATCCTGCTGGTCGACCAGTCCGGATCGATGGCGGAGTCGCTGGTCCACGCGGCGGTGCTCGGTTCGGCACTGGCGAGCATCCGCTCGATCTCGACCAAGCTCGTCGTGTTCGACACCGAGGTCGCGGACCTGACCGACCAGCTCAGCGACCCGGTCGACCTGCTGTTCAGCGCCCAGCTCGGCGGCGGCACGGACATCAACCGCGCGGTCGCCTACGCGCAGACGCAGGTCCGCCGGCCCACCGACACGGTCATCGTGATCATCAGCGACCTGTACGAGGGCGGCTCCGAGGCCGAACTGCAGCGCCGGGTCCGCGAACTGGTCGCGAGCGGCGTCACGGTGGTGAACCTGTTGGCGCTCAGCGATTCCGGCACGCCCGCCTACGACCACGAGCTCGCGGCGAAGCTGCACGCTCTCGGCGCACCAGCGTTCGCCTGCACGCCGGACAAGTTCCCCGAACTGCTGGCGGCGGCGCTGCGCAAGGACGACCTCACGCAGTGGGCCGAGTCCGAAGGCATCGCAACAGGCCGTTAGCGGTCCACGACCCGTCCACGCGTGAGGAACGCAAGCCCGCGCGTCATGGCCACGAGGCGCCCGCGTTCATCGGGACCGGCGATCCAGATCCGGCCGGTGTGCCGGACCAGCACGCGCGCCCGTTCGGGAAGTTCGGGCAGCCGCAGGTTCTTCTCCGAGTCGTGCGCCTTCAGGTACGCCTGCCGCCCGATGCGCCGGCCGGCCACGAAGCTCACCGACACCGGGCGGAACGGGAACTGCTCGATCAGGTGCAGGGTTCCGCGGCGGGTGATGAAGTGCCGCAACCCCGGCGCGGCCAGCTCCAGCACGACCGGGACGGCCAGCACGGTCAGCCAGAGCCAGTCGATCATCAGCACGACACCGAACACGGCGACGGCGAAGAAGATGTGCCCGACAGCGCGACGATCCGCTCGGACGAGGCAGGTGTCGCTCCAGTTCTCGATGATCATCTCTGCACGCGCGCCGAGATCAGCTGCGGTACCCCGCGGAAGGTGATGACGGTGTTCCCAGCCGAGTCCGGCGGCACGAACCAGACGCGGCGATGGCGCGCGATCCGGCTCCGGAGGAGAGGACCGACGCGCACGGTCAACAAAAGCGGCGGTGACGACAACACGACCAGACGCCCTCCTTCCCATTTCACATGGGCGAAATGCCACGGTTCACCTTCCGGTAAACGCACCGGACGGCGCCGTGTCACCACCCACAACACGGCCGCGGCGAAGAAGAGCAGGACCAGCGCCACCGGGGAGGACCACGACCACACCAGTACCAGCAGGAACTGGAGTGCGAAGGCCGAGCCGGCGATCACGGTCCACATCAGGGCACGACGGCTCGCCCGGTCGACACAGTGCCGGGTCCACCGATCGTCGAGCGCCGTCACCTCGGTGGACGGCTTGTTGGGCACGACCACGTGTCCACCGTACAGGTGACGCTTCCCTTGATGACCAAGGCTAAGTTAGGCTTGCCTAACCTTCGAGGAGGTGCAGCGGTGACCGACACCCAGACCAAGCGCCCGCCGGCGCCGCACGCCGCAGAGCGCGCCCGCACGATCACGGCTCGCGGCGGTCAGGCCGCACTGCTTCCTCAGGCCGGTTCCCGCACCAGCCCGCTGTTCCACCACGTGCACCCGTGCGGCACCACGATCTTGCTGCTCGCCGACGAACACCCGCTGGTCGGGCAGCTCTGGCAGACCCCGCGTGCCGAGGTGACGGCGATGCTGGAGATCGCCGACCAGGCGCCGGTGCCGTTGCGCGAGCCCATCCGCGGGCTGTTGTGGCTCACGGGCTGGATCACCGCGCTGGACGGCCAGGAGGCGCGTGACGAGATCCTCGCGGTCGCCGACGCACGCCCGGACCACCGGCTGCTGGACGCGGGTCACGGCGCTTCGGTGCTGAGGCTCACACCCGCGTCGATGGTGATCGCGGACGCCGAGGGCACCTCCTCGATCCGGCCGGAGCAGTTCGCGAACGCGACGCCGGACCCGTTCTGCCGCAACGAGGACAACTGGCTGCGGCACCTGGAGGCCGCGCATCACGACGTCGTCAGCCAGCTGGCCCGCCATCTTCCCGAGGAGTTGCGCGCCGGCCACGTGCGCCCCCTCGGGCTCGACCGGTTCGGGCTGCGGCTGCGGGTCGAGGCCGAGTGCGACGACCACGACGTGCGGATCGCGTTCTCCAAGCCGGTCAGCACGGCCCAGGAACTCGCCGGGGAGCTTCGGCGGTTGATGGGCTGCCCGTTCCTGTCCCAGAGATGATCCAAGACTGCAGGTAGCGTCACGCGGGTGACCTTGATCCCCGCCGAAGAGAAGCGCGGTTACCAGCTCGAACTGCTGATCGTCTTCAGCATGACGCTCGGGCTTTCCGGCCTGCGCAGTCTCGTGCGGCTGATCGACAGCCTGCTGCAGCCGACGCCGCTCAACCAGCAGTCGGTCGCGATCAACGTCCCGCAGGCGCGCGCCGACCTGCTGGACCTGGTGGCGCAGCTGCTCGGCGTGCTGCAGCTCGCCGCGTGGGGTGGCATCGGGCTGTACCTGTTGTGGCGCACGGGGATCAAGCTGCGCGTCATCGGGCTCGACGGGACGCGCAAGCTCGCGGACTCCCTCGGCGCCCTGGGCCTGGCGGCAATCATCGGCATCCCCGGGCTGGGCTTGTACTTCGCCGCCTGGGCGCTCGGGCTGAACCTCGCCGTCCAGCCGTCCACTTTGGACAACCAGTGGTGGATGAGCGTGGCGCTGATCCTGGCCGCCGCCGGCAACGCGTGGGCGGAGGAGGTGCTCGTCGTCGGTTACCTGATCACGCGGTTGCAGCAGCTCGGCTGGAGGCAGTACACGGCGTTGTTCGCGGCGGCCGTGTTGCGCGGGTCGTACCACCTCTACCAGGGCTTCGGCGGGTTCGTCGGCAACCTGGTCATGGGCCTGGTCTTCGGCTTCTACTGGCAGCGGACCAAGCGGTTGTGGCCGTTGGTGATCGCCCACACGATCCTCGACGTCGTCGCGTTCATCGGCTACACAATGTTGCGAGGCAAAGTGAGCTGGTTGCCTTAATGATCCGATAGTTGAATTTAAATTCACACCACATTCGTTGCGTTTTCGGGCTCGCCGACGGCGATTTGTGCTGTTCAGGGTTACGCTCGTCCGGTGACTGCGCACACGATCGCTGAGACCGAAGCACTTCCGGACGCCGCGCCCCGCGTGGACAGCGAGGTCGGCCCGCTGCGCACGGTGCTGCTGCACCGGCCGGGCAACGAGCTCAAGAGGCTCACCCCGCGCAACAACGACCAGCTGCTGTTCGACGGCGTGCCGTGGGTCGGCAGGGCCCAGGAGGAGCACGACGCGTTCGCCGCGACGCTGACCTCCAAGGGCGTCGAGGTCCTGCTGCTCGCCGACGTGCTGGTGCAGGCGCTGGAGGACAACCGCGCGCGCATCGCGGGCGTCCACAGCGCCGTCAACGAGCGCCGCCTCGGCATCGACCTGGCCGACGCGCTGCGCAGCCACCTCACGTCGCTGGACGCACCGCAGCTCGCACAGGTGCTGATGACCGGCATGACGTTCGAGGAGATGCCGGCCGCCGAGGGAGCGTCGCTGGTGCGCAAGATGCACCTGCCGATCGACTTCGCCGTCGACCCGCTGCCGAACCTGCTCTTCACCCGCGACTCGTCGGTGTGGGTCGGCGACCGCGTGGCCATCACGTCGCTCGCGCTGCCCGCCCGCGACCGCGAGACGACGCTGACCGACCTGATCTACGCCTACCACCCGCGGTTCCGCCGCACGGGCCGCGCGTACGGCGCCCACTCGGCACCGCTGGAGGGCGGTGACGTGCTGCTGCTCGCGCCCGGCGTGATCGCCATCGGCGTCGGCGAGCGCACCACCCCGGCGGGCGCGGAGTCGTTCGCCCGCTCCGCCCTCGCGGACGGTCTCGCGCACACGGTGCTGGCGGTGCCGATCGAGCAGGAACGCGCCACGATGCACCTCGACACCGTCTGCACGATGGTCGACCGCGACGCCGTGGTGATGTACCCGGCGATCAGGCACACGCTGACGGCGTTCCCGCTGCGCTCCGACGGCAACGGTGGCGTGCGCGTGGACGGCCCGGTGCCGTTCCTGGAGGCGGCCGCCGAGGCGATGGGCATCGAGCGGCTGCGCGTGATCGACACGGGCCTCGACACGGTCACCGCCGAGCGCGAGCAGTGGGACGACGGCAACAACACGCTGGCGGTCGGCCCCGGTCTGGTCGTGGCGTACGAGCGCAACGTCGAGACGAACGCGCGGCTCGAGGACGCGGGCGTCGAGGTGCTGCGGATCGCCGGTTCGGAACTGGGCTCCGGCCGCGGTGGCCCGCGCTGCATGTCGTGCCCGATTGACCGCGCGCCATTGGTGTAGATCGTTAGGAATGCCTAACCTTTGTTTGGTTCACCTTTCCAAACAAAGGTTAGCTTTTCCTGGAATGCAAGCTTCATCGTTTTGGGTTAACGTACTCCTCATGGCCTCGAACGTGAAGAAGATCCTGACCAAGAAGTCGAAGTTCCACGAGCTCCTGCAGGCTCAGGTCGGCAACGAGTTCTCCGCTTCACAGCAGTACATCGCTCTCGCCGTGTGGTTCGACAACGAGGACCTCCCCCGCCTCGCGTCGCACTTCTACAAGCAGGCTCTCGAAGAGCGCAACCACGCGATGATGATCGTGCAGTTCCTCATGGACAACGACATCCCGGTCGCGATTCCCGGCACCGAGACGCCGTTCAACGAGTTCAAGTCGCCGCGTGACCTCGTGGACCTCGCCCTGCGCCAGGAGCAGCAGGTCACCGACCAGATCGTGGCGCTCGCCAAGGCCGCCCGCGAGGAGGGCGACTACATCGGCGAGCAGTTCCTGCAGTGGTTCCTGAAGGAGCAGGTCGAGGAGGTCTCCTCGATGAAGACGCTGCTCACGATCATGGACCGCGCGGACGGCAACATGTTCTACGTCGAGACGTTCCTCACCCGCGAATCCGTGGGCGACGAGGGCGGCGACTCCGGTGCGCCCACCGCCGCCGGTGGCACCGTCTGAGTTTTCCTTCGCACGCTCGAGTGCCTGCACTGCCCGATTTCGGGCAAAAGGCCCGCTTCACTCTCCCGAGTGAGGCGGGCCTTTTCGGTTGAGGCGAGCGGCTTGGCGCGTGAGGTATTCGCGCTCGGCGAGGTTCGACGCTTTTTCGGCCGCCTCGACGTACAGCCGCGCCGCCGTTCGCAGATCGCCGTCGCGCTCGTGGAGGTATGCCGCTACCGCCGTGTAGCGGGGCAATGAATCGTCGAGTTCGGCGAGTGCTTTCAACCCCGCGCGCGCTCCGTCGGCCTCACCCACGGCCACCGCGCGGTTGAGCCGGACCACAGGACTGTCGGTCAGCGCGGCGAGTTCGTCGTACCACTCGACGATCTGCACCCAGTCCGTTTCCTCCGCAGCGGGTGCATCGGCGTGCAGCGCCGCGATGGCCGCTTGCGCCTGGAACTCCCCCAGCTGATCCTTCGCGAGCGCCGCCTGAAGAATCTCGACGCCCTCGGCGATCAGCGTCGTGTCCCACTTCCGCCGGTCCTGCACGGCCAGCGCGACCAGGCTGCCGTCGGCCGCGATCCGGCTCGCCCGCCGGGCGTGGTGCAGAAGCATGAGTGCGAGCAGACCGGACACCTCGGGATGGCCGATCGCCGCCGCCAGCTGCCGGGTGAGCCGGATGGCTTCGGCGGCCAGGTCGACATCACCGGAGTAGCCCTCGTTGAAGACCAGGTAGAGCACGCGCAGCACGGTGGCGACGTCGCCGGGTTGGTCGAACCGCACATCGCCGATGGTCTTCTTGGCCCGGCTGATGCGCTGGGCCATGGTCGCCTCCGGCACCAGGTAGGCCTGGGCGATCTGGCGGGTGGTCAGGCCGCCGACCGCGCGCAGGGTGAGCGCGACCGCCGACGACGGCGTCAACGAAGGATGCGCGCACAGGAAGTAGAGCTGGAGCGTGTCGTCGGAGTCCTGCGCCGGGCCAGGTGCCGGTTCGGCGTCGATCAGGTCCTCACGCCGCTTGCGCGCGGTTTCCGCCCTGGTCGCGTCGATGAACTTGCGCCAGGCGGCGGTGACCAGCCAGCCCTTCGGATCGCGCGGCGGATCGGCCGGCCACACGCGAATCGCCTCGACCAGCGCGTCCTGCACGGCGTCCTCGGCCGCCGCGAAGTCAGCTCCGCGGCGGACGAGGATCCCGAGGACGGCCGGGGTGAGGCTCCTGAGCAGCGCCTCGTCCATCGTCACTCCGTGATCGTCGGCGCACTGCCGTAGTACGGACGCAGCTCGAGCCACTCGTGAATCGGCTTCCCGTCCTTGCCCGGCGCCGCCGACAGCTCCCCGGCGAGTTCGAGCGCACGCTCGTAGCTGTCGACGTCGATGATCATGTAACCGGCGATGAGGTCCTTCGTCTCCGCGAACGGCCCGTCGGTGACCGGCGGCTTCCCCTCACCGTCGAAGCGGACCCACGTCCCCTCCTGCGCGAGCGCCTGGCTGTCGACGTACTCACCGGTGGCGTTGATCTTGTCCGCGAAGTCGCGCATGTACTGGACGTGCGCCGAGATCTCGTCCTCGGTCCACTGGTCCATGGGCACGTCGTTCACGGCCTTCGGGGCGCCGCGGTAGTGCTTGAGCAGCAGGTACTTGGCCATCTCGGATGTTCTCCCTCAGTCCTGTCGCGACCCATCTTGGCCGCTTCCGCACCGGGGACGGAGCCGTTCCCTGCTTCTCGACACGAGACTTCAAGATTTTTCGATCAGTTGTGGCAGTCCTGGTTGTCGAGAAGGAGGATCGCCATGGTGACCTTGCCCTCCGCCACCCGGAAGATGAACTCGGCGGCCGGGTTGTTGTCGGCGACGGCCCGGTAGGAGTAGTTCGGGCCGGTCGGCCGCAGGTTGGTGTACTCGGCCTTGAGCGTCGCCTCGGTCGCACCGATGCCGACGCCGTCGGACGCCATCTCCGGAGTGAAGACGATGGACGCGACACCGAGCTTCTTGGACACCTGCACCTTCTGGCCGGTGCCGACGATCTCGTGGACCGAGCAGGCGTCGGCAGGCCCGGGGCCCGGCAGGTCGGGGCCGATCAACCTGGCGTCCAGCGCCTGCTGCCGCGTCATGCCGAGCTTGAGGTCGCCGTAGCCGAACGAGCCGATCACGGGCTTGACCGGCGCCGCGGGCGGGTTGGTCACGGTGTGGGTCACGACCTCGGTGACCACCGCTGCCTGTGGCGTCGTGGGGCTGGCCGACGTTGACGTCGCCGTGTTGTCCGGCGTGGGCGTGGACGTGCACGCGGTCAGGGCGAGAGCGGCGGCAGCGGTGATGAGAACGAGCGAGCGGTTCATTTCTTGGTCCCCCAGGGAAAGTGTTGGTTGTTCGGTGAAGGCGTACCCGCCCCACCCCCAGCGGGGCGGGTACGACGATCGAGAAAATCAGAGAGCGGCGAGGGCGCAGTCGGTCTGGCTCGACACGAGCTTGATCTCGACGATCTTGTCCGTGTCGGCGTAGCCATAGGTCGAGAACGAGTAGCCACCGGTGTCGTTCAGACTCGTGGACAGCCCCGTTCGGTGCTCCTTGGCGTTCGAGTAGGCCTTCTTGACGTCGGCGACCGTCGAACCGACGCCAATTCCCTTGGAAGTCTTGGCATCCGCGGGCAACGTGATCCGCTCGATGCCGTACTTCCTGGAGATCGCGACGTTCTCGGCCCCCGTGCAGGTGGCGGCGCCGGCCGGGCCCCAGTTGAGGCCCTTCAGTCCGGCGGCGGCCGCCTCTTCTGGCGTCATGCCCAGCTTGAGCGTGCCGTAGCCCAGGCGGTTGTCGACCTTCACGAAAGCCTCGGGCGGGTTGGTGACCGTGACGGTCGTGATCTCGGTGACCACCGTCGACGGCGTCGAAGACGACGTGGGCGTGGGAAGCGACTCCGGAGTTCCGGCTGCGGTGTTCCGCGCCGCCTCGGGTGTGGAGGTGCACGCCGCAATTCCCGCCGTGGCGACAGCGACTGCGAATGCGATCTTGATTGCGTTCTTCATTTCAGGTCCCCCCTGTTTCAGACACCCTTAAGACGTCTTCCCCACAAAGTGGTTGCGAAGTTCGTTGTCACGGAAAAGTCACGACAAACGGACTTCTTTCGGCGCCTGAAAAAGGGAACACCAAAGCCCCGCCGCACCCCCAATGGGCGGCGGGACTTCGGCAAGACGGGGTTAGACGGTTGTGCAGTCGTTGTCAGCCAGGCGCATTCGGACCGTGGTCACCGTTGCGCCGTCGTTCTCGAACACGTACGACCATTTGGGTGTCGCGGCCATCGGCACGATCACGTCGGAACCACTTTGCGTGGCGTTGGCATAAGCGGCCTTCACGGCGTCCACCGTCGAGCCGGCACCGACGTTCTTGGGAGTCTTCGCGTAGCTCGCGAGCGTGATCCGCACGATTCCCTTGGCCGGCGAGATGATCACGGCGTTGGTGTCGGGCACCGACTTCGTGGCGTACGCCTTGCACCTGCCCTCCGGGTCGGCCGGGCTGCTCGGCTCGACCAGCGACCCGGTCGCCAGTGCCTCGGCTTCCGGCATCCCCAGTGCGAGCGATCCGTAGCGGCCCGGCTGCGCTTCCGGCGTGGCGGGCGGTGGCGGGTTGCTCGTGCTCTTCTTGCCCGTGTTCCCGGGGTTGGGATTGGTGCCGGGATTGCCACCGTTGGAGTTCGGCGGCGGGTTGACGGTGACGGTCGCGGTCGAGGTGAACGTGCTGACCGAGACCGGAGGCGTGGTAGTCGAGGTGCTCGAGGCGGTCGGCAGCAGCGGACCGGCCAGTTCGTCCGGGGTCGGCAGGTGCAGTTCGGTCAGGCCGAGCCCCACGCCGGCCAGGGCCACCACTCCGAAGGCGCCGGCGACGGCGGTTCGTCGCCTGCGGCGGCGCGTCGCGCCGCGAACCACCGAGTCGGTCACGTCCGGCGCCACGTGGACGTCCAGCCGATCGTCGCTGAACAGCCTGCGCAGATCGTCGTCGAGGTCGTCCACTGGTCAGTCCTTTCCCAGGCGTGTCCGAAGATTCGCCATCGCCTTGCTGCTCTGGCTCTTCACGGTGCCGCACGAGATTCCGAGCGCGTTCGCGATCTCGGCCTCGGAGAGGTTCTCGTAGTAACGCAGCACGATCACCGCGCGCTGCCGTGGCGGCAGTTCGCGCAGTGCTTGCCAGAGCGGTTCGTTGTCGAGCCTGCTCAGCTCGGGGGGCACGGCGCCGGTTTCCGGGAAATCGGCCACGAGACGCTCGCGGCGACGGCGCCGCCAGATGCTGATGTGCGTGTTGGCCATCGCTCGACGGACATAAGCGAGCGGGTCGTCGCCTTTGCGTTGCACGGCAACCCAGCGCGAGCCGACCTTCTCCAGAACCGACTGCACGAGGTCAGAAGCGTCGTGCGGATTTCCGGTCAGTGCATGGCCATAACGCAGAAGTCCGGGCATGGACATGCGCACGAACTCCGCGAAATCCCCCACGGCTTCCGCTCTTCCCCCGCCGCTTTCGGCGGCCAACTCCAGTCTCAGCACCGCCGTCACGGCACACCCCCTCCCCGAACCAGCGAACTGGCTTCGAGGAGTTCACGCCCCCGCGCACCGAACGGTTGCCCCACTAAATCACAGAACGGCAACGGCTTCCGGTAGTACGAACGAACCATCAGGCTGGCACGGGAAGTCGTGGACCTCCAGCACCGCCGCGACCGGGATCTCGCCGTACACGTGCGGGAACCACAGCGGCGAGTCCGGCACGGCCTCCCACCGCACCGGCACGTCGACCAGCTTCGGGTCGATGACGAGCAGCAACAGCCCGCTCTGCCCGTGGAAGAAGTTGCTCGCGCTCACGTGCGCGACCCCGCGGTCGGAGCAGTGCACGAAGTCGTCGCCGGCGGCGGGCGCGATCGAACCGGCCGACTGGGCAGCAGCCCAGCCGGCCGGCGAGATGATGTGGAGCAGCACTTATCCACAGCTCCTTGTGGACAACCCTGTGGACAGGGTCATCGGAGCGTGATCTGACGGCCGCGCAGGCCGTCACGGGCACGGCGCTCGGCGTCGGACAGCGGCTCGTCGGAGGCCAGTGCCTCCAGCAAACGCTTGCCCAGCGCCTCGGCCGGGTCGGCCCACTCGCGGGCGTGCATCTCGCGGTCCAGGTCCCAGACCGGCACCAGCAGGCCGTGCGCGCGGAACGAACCGGCGTACCGGGAGCCGTCGCCCAGGTCCAGCTCACCGCGGGCGGCCAGCCGCGCCATCGCGGGCACCAGCTTCTCCTCGGGCTCGGGACGGACCCAGCGCAGGTGCGCCTTGTCGCCCGCGTCCACCCAGTAGGCGGCCTTCACGCCGGGCGCGTCGAGGCGCTCGGTCGGCAGGATCGCCGCGTTCGCGCGCTCCAGCGACAGCGCCACGTCACCCGTGGGCTCGGTGCCCTCCGGCATCCACCACACGAAGTCGGTGTGCAGCACGGGCGTGATCTCGGCCTCGGGGTCGAGCAGGTCCTGCAGGCGGCCCGGGTTCTCACCGTGGTCGGGACCCACGACCGGCAGCACGTCACCGGTCTTCGCCTGCTGCGCCCACTGCAGCGCCCGCGCCAGGTCGCGGCTGATGTCACCGGACCGCGTCTGCACCTGCAGGCCCACGAACGGCACGTCGTCGCCGCGGATCAGACCGGCGGCCGCCATCGGCAGCACCGTGGCCAGCGTGACCTCACGACCGTCCTTGATCGGCAGCTTCGCGATCGCCGACGGCACGAACTCGCGCAGCGCGATCAGCTCGCACTCGGCGGCCAAGCCCTCGAACGGCCGGGACACGATCACGTCGGTCGCGCCACCGGGCGCGCCGTGGCAGGCCTTGTAGCGCTTGCCGGACCCGCACGGGCAGGGCTGCTTCGGGTTGATCCCGTCCTGCTGTCCGGTCTTCTGGGCGTCCTTGACCGCGGTCCGCTTGGCCACCTTGGCCCTCCTCGTGCTCAGGCTTGTCAGGTGGCCAAATTAGCCGTCAGCAGGCGGCGCGTGTTCGCCGGGGCATTGGTCGCGAGGTAACGGACCCCCAGGTCACGGCACAGCGCGACGTCCTCGGGACTGTCGACCGTCCACACGTACGTCTCGTGGCCCGCCTTCCGCGCCCGATCGACGTAGCCGGGGTCGTTGCGGAGCGCGTGCACACCGGGCCCGCTGTAGTCGGCGAACGACGGCAGCGCGCCGCTGCGATACCGGCCGAGGCGGTCGAGCAGCAGCACCGTGCGGATGCCCGGCGCCTGCTCCCGGAACGCTTTCACGGCCGTCGGCGAGAACGACATCATGACGATCTGGGAGTCGAGACCGTGCCTCTTCAACGCCTCGACGAGCTTGCGTTCGACCTCGTTGCGGTACCGGACCGGGTGCTTGGTCTCGACGAAGAGCTGCACGTTGGAGCCCTTCACCAGGTCGAGCAGGTGGTCGAGCACGAGCAGTTCTGCCGGCTGACCGTGGCGGTGCCAACTGCCGTAGTCGTACTTCTGCAGTTCGCTGAGCGAGAGCGCGCTGACCGTGCCACGACCGTTCGAGGTGCGGGCGAGCGTGCGATCGTGCACACACACGATCTCGCCATCGCGTGACAAGCGGATGTCGCACTCAAGCCCGTCCGCGCCCTCCTTGAGCGCGAGCTCGTAGGCGCCGATGGTGTGCTCGGGACGGTCGGTGGACGCGCCACGGTGCGCGACGATCGAAGGCTGCTGCACAGGACCGAACGATAGTGTCTGCGCAACAATTTGAGTCATCAATCAAATGGACGTGGACGAAACGCGAAACGCGACTTACCGTCCCGCCTTGTGACGTTCGACCAGCGCGACCCCGCCTTCATCGCCGACCCGTACCCGGCCTTCGCCGCCCTGCGCGAAGCCAGTGAGGTGCATCACCACGAGCAGATGGGCGTCGCCGTCGCCGTCTCGCACGCGGCCTGTTCGGCCGTGCTGCGGCACCGCTCGCTCGGCCGCATCTGGTCGGACGTGAAGCCGGTGGAGCAGTTCATGTCGTTCAACCTCCTGCACCGCAACTCGCTGCTGGAGAACGAACCGCCGACGCACACCCGCCTGCGCCGCCTGGTCGCCGCCGCGTTCGGCCGCGGCCACGTCGAGCGCCTGCGCCCGTGGGTCGCGGACCTGGCCGACCGCCTCGTCGACGAACTGGTCGCCAAGATCAAGGACCAGGGCCAGGCCGACCTGCTCACCCACGTCGCCGCGCCGCTGCCGGTCGAGGTGATCGCCGAACTCCTCGGCGTCCCCGGCGAGGACCGCTACCTGCTCCAGCCGTGGTCGAACTCGATCGTGAAGATGTACGAGTACGGCCTGCCCGCCGACCAGCAGGCCCTGGCCGAACGCGCCGCCACGGAGTTCGTCACCTACCTGCGCGAGCTGATCGCGTTGCGCCGCAAGAACCCCGGCTCGGACCTCGTGTCCGACCTGGTCGCGGTCACCGACACCGACGGCGCGAGACTCACCGAGGACGAGCTCGTCGCCACCGCCGTGCTGCTGCTGATGGCGGGCCACGAGGCCACGGTGAACGTGATCGGCAACGGCGTCTACGCCCTGATGCAGCACCGCTCGCAGTGGGAACGCCTCTCGCCGTCAGTGATGTCCACCGCCGTAGAGGAACTCATCCGCTACGACTCACCGTTGCAGCTCTTCGAACGCACCGCCACCGAACGCGTGGAGATCGCCGGCCACGTCATCGAGCCCGGCGAGAAGATCGCCGCACTGCTCGGTGCGGCCGCGCGCGACCCGTTGGTCTTCGAGAACCCGGACACGCTCGACGTCGGCCGCGAGAAGAACCCGCACCTCGGGTTCGGCATGGGCATCCACTACTGCCTGGGTGCGCCGCTGGCCCGCATCGAGGTGGAGGCGGCGCTGTCGTCGTTGCACCGCAAGCTGCCCGGCGCGGTGCTGGCCGAGGAACCCAACCGGCGCGCGGAGTTCGTGATCCGCGGCCTGCACTCGCTGCCGCTCAGCGGAGAGTGACCGGCCGACCCAAGCACTTCGGTCAGTACATCGGCCCTTAATGAATCAGCGGGCGTGCGGTTCGCCGCCCGTGTGCCTACCCTGTTGGCTCGGCCCCGCTCGACCGTTGATGGGCGCACCAACTCTCCCGCCCGGCCGCCACCCGTCCATTGGACGTCGGTGCACGGTGCGGGGACCGCGGCACACGTCCCGGCGCACTGGAGTGCACCATGCGCAGACGTTTGACGATCGCGGCCGCCGCGGTCTCGGCATTCGTTCTCGGACTGCTCGGACCTGCGGGCGTCGCGGTAGCGGGACCCGTCGGCACCGCGGCGGGTTTCGAGGACGACGACGCGAACCTCGTCCCGCAGGCATCGATCAACTTCGACTGGAACAGCTTCTCGCCCGCCACCTGGACGGGCACCGCACCCACAAGATCGGCGAGCAAGGTCACCTCCGGCTGGGCCTTCACCGGCCTCGAGGACTGGCAGGCGACCACGTCCGACTCCGGCTTCGCGGGCGGCACCAAGCAGGACACCACCTGTCCGACGGTCGGCACGCAGAAGGCGTCCAACAAGGACGACCTCAAGCGCGTCTACGTGGCGAGCAAGACCGTTGGCAGCGACGTGTTCCTGACGCTCGCGTGGGTGCGCATCCCGCAGAACACCACGTCGTCGTCCGCGCACGTGGCATTCGAGTTCAACAAGGGCACCACGTCTTGCGGTGCCGGATCCGGTGGACTCGTGCAGCGGTCCGCCGGCGACATGTTGATCGTCTACGACTTCGAGGGCGGCGGCACGCCGGTCCTGAAGCTCTCGCGCTGGATCACTTCCGGTGCGTGTGAGGTCGGCAGCAACTCCGCGCCGTGCTGGAGCGTCGCGACCACGCTGTCCAGCGGCGTGGCCGAGGCAGCCGTCAACACCGGCTCGACCGCGCTCGACACCGTCGCGCCGTCGAACGAGACGCTGGGCCTGCACGAGTTCGGTGAAGCAGGCATCAACCTGACCGCCGCCGGCGTCTTCGCGCCCGGTGTGTGCGAGGGGTTCGGCAAGGCGTACGCCGTCAGCCGCAGCTCGGGCCAGTCGTCGACCGCGCAGATGAAGGACCTGGTCGGACCCGGCAACGTCAACATCCGCAACTGCGGCTCCGTCGCCGTCACCAAGCTCGGCAGTGACGGCGGCAGCCAGGCCGGCGCCGTCTTCACGCTGTACTCGGGCGCCAACACCAGCGGCACCGTGGTCGGTACCTGCACCGTGCAGGCCAACGGCGCGTGCACCCCGCTGTTCGCCGACCTTCCCGTCGGCACCTACACCCTCGACGAGACAACGGTTCCCGCCGGTTACGACAAGGATCCGACGCTGCCGTTCACGTTCAGCGTGGCAGCGGGTGAGACCAAGACGCTGACGTTCACCGACCCGGCGCGTCCGGCGACCGTGAACGTGCAGAAGCAGGACGACCTCGGGGCCGCGGTTCCGGGCGCTGTCTTCACGCTGTACACGGGCGCCAACACGAGCGGGACCGTGGTCGGCACCTGCACCACGGACGCCGCCGGTGTCTGCCAGCCGCCGTTCACGAACCTGGCTCCTGGCACGTACACGATCGACGAGACGACCACCCCGACCGGCTACGCGAAGGACGCGTCACTACCGCTGACCTTCAGCGTCGTCCGCGGTGAGACGAAGAACCTCTCGTTCACGAACCCGAGGACGTTCAAGGTGATCGTGCTCGTCTGCCGCGAGAGCGACAGCACGCTGTACCCGAGCCCGGTCACGATCGACGGTCAGGCCGCGGGCAACACGCTGTCCTCGGCACAGGCGACCACCGCCGGGTTGAGCGAAGCAGCGCTCTGCGGCATCGCGACCGGCCAGCGCGGCGGCCTCCAGACGGGCAACCACGCTGCCAGCCCGATCGGTATCAGCTAGCGCTTCGGATAACGCTTGGGGAGCTTGAACCCGCGCTCCTTCAACACCTTCCGCAAGCGATCCGGGTAGTCGGTGATCAGGCCGTCGATCCCGGTGGCGATCACCTCGTGCATCCGTGACTCCTCGTCCACGGTCCACGGGATGACGGCGAGGCCCTGTCCGTGGGCATCGGCGACCAGTTCCTTCGTGGTCATCGTGTGCACCGGGGACAGGGCCTTCGCGCCGAAGCTCTTCACCGCACGAGCGACGCTGCCACCGAAGTCGTCCAGGTTCAGTCCACCGGTCCACGGCGAGCCGGGGCGCAGGAACTCCGGCTGCGTCAACGCCACCAGCGGGATGCGCGGCTCGACCTCGCGCAGGCGCATCAACGTGCCCCAGTCGAACGACTGGACGGTGACGTTCGGCAGGAAGCCGGAGCGGCGGATCTCGCGGACCGCGCGCTGCACGAACTGCTCGCGCGGCGCGGTCTCGTGCGGGGCGGCGGCCTCGACCTTGGTCTCGATGTTGAAGCGGATGCCCCACGCGCGGTGCCTGCGCGCGAGGTCGAAGAGTTCGGCCAGGGTGGGCATGCGGGCACCCGGCGAGAGTTCCTGGTCCGGGTACTGCGACCAGCGGGTGCTGCCGCAGTCGAGGGTGCGGACCTGGGCGAACGTCAGGTCCTTCACGTACTTGCCGGCGTAGGGGAACGCCGGATCACCGGGAAACGCGGGCGAGGTGTCGAGGCACTTCGCCGGGTTCGTCTTGCGGTCGTGGGTGATGACCTCACGGCCGTCCTTGGTGATCTGGAGGTCGAGTTCCAGGGTCGTCACGCCGAGTTCGAGCGCCTTGCCGAACGCCTTGAGCGTGCTCTCCACGGTCAGGCCGATGCCGCCGCGGTGTGCCTGGAGGTCGAAGTCCCTGTGGTGAGCCTGAGCGACGCCCGGTGTGGCCATTGCGATCACCAGAGCCCCGATGAGTGTCCGCATTCATCCAACCTGGCACTGAAAACCAACGCCCGGAAGGTCCTTAAGCACGAACGTCGCTTGAACAGATCACCGCGGCGAGCCGGACGCGCGGACCGACCGCAGCGGCGGCGCCGGGGCGTCCTTCACCTCGAGCACCCGCATCAGCCGCAGCGACGCGGCGTCCACCGGCAACAGGAGCGTGGTGATCCGCCGTATGTAGAGCGCCGTGGTCACCGCGACCCCGGCCAGCAGCAGGTCGGCGAGCGCGTGCAGCAGCACGCCGTCCGCCAGCGCCTGCGTGCTGCTGGTCAGGTTCTGCCACAGCACGATGATCCAGAACGTCAGCCCGGAGGCCACCCAGGTGCCCCACCACCAGCGCAGCAGCTTCGACGGACGGGGGCGCTCGGTCGCGGAGCGGCGTTCCACCGCGTGTTCCAGCTCGGCGAGCACCGACCCCGGTACCACCAGGTTCACGCCGGGCACCAGCAGGAGAAGCAGGGACGTGACGCCGGAGCGGGACGGCCCGTAGCCCACGAGGGTCGCGGCCACGTTGCGCGCACGGCGAACCCACAACACCATGAGCACCAACGCCAGCGCCCAGCAGACGAACGTGAGCGCCGCGGAGGACACGACCATGGCGTCCGACGCGGTGACGACACCCGCGTCGAGCGCGCCGAACCGGCTCAGCGCGAGCAGCACGTATCGCCAGATCTCGGACCCCGCGGCCCACACGGCGAGGACCACGAGCAACCACAAGGTGTTCTGCACGGACTTGCCCAGCCGGCGGACGTTGTCGACCGAGTCGGCCCCGTCGACCGTGCCCGGCACGGCCGTCGGCCAGCGCCACGCCAGCAGCGGGAAGCCCCAGCGCGGCGGGACCGGGTAGTTCGGCGGACCGCCGTAGGACAACCGCTGCGACCGCCGCGAGGGTTGCGGGTACGCACCGGGCGGCGGCGTCGCCACCCAGTCCACGCGCATCGGCTGCAACGGCTGCACGGTCAGATGACCTCGGGTTCCATGCCGTCGACGCCGCCCTCGAGCGGACGACCGGCGGCGTCCCAGTGCTGCATCCCGCCCTCGACGTTGACGGCCTCCCAGCCGTTCTGGTTGAGGTACTGGGTCACGCGGGCGGAACGGCCACCGGCGCGGCACACGACGTAGAGCTGCACGTCGTTCGGCACCTCTTCGAGCCGGGCACCGATCTCGCTCATCGGGATGTGCAGCGCGCCGGGCGCATGGCCCGCGTCCCACTCGTCCTGCTCGCGCACGTCCAGCAGGACGGCGCCTTCCGGCAGCACGGCGGGGACGCCGGCGATCTCCACGCTTGGAACAGTCACCCCCAGATGGTCCCATGCCGGAAGTTGCACGGACGTGAACCTCCGGCACGGGTCACCCTCAGCCCACCTCCGCGATGATGGGGCCAAGCTTCGCGAACTGCTCCTGGGTCAACGGCAGGGAAGGCCGCGTGCTGCGGGTGCTGGTCAGGCCCAGGTTGAGCTGCTGGACGCGGAACACCTTGCGGTCAGGGAGGAAGACGTAGAGGGTCTGCGAGATCGCCCCGGACTCCGGATCGGGACGAACGTCGTACAGCTGGTACACGGCGCCGTTGGCGTCGGTCATCCGCTGGGGTGGCTCGCAGGAGCCGGTGGCCCACACCGCGGCGTTCGCCGCCTCGAGCGGACTGCCGTCGAAGAAGCCCCTCTCCCGGCGCACCTTGCCCGGACCGAGGTTGTCACCGACCTCGACCTGGTAGTTGAAGTCGTTCCTCTGTTCGGGCGCCGTCACCTGCATCTCCGGCACCACGCCCTGCAGCCTGGTGAACCAGGCCGACAACCGCTCAGCCCCCTGCGGATCCTGCCCCACGTTCGGTTCACCGGCAGGCGCGCATGCCGACTCCGAGCCGACGGGGGTGCGCCGCGCCACCTGCACCCGCGGCCACTCCACGTCGTGCAGGACCACCGCGGGGCCGTAGTCCACGTCGTCCGCGGGTGCGGGCGGCTTGCGGAGGTTGATCGTCATGGCGCCGAACCCGATGCCGGCGACCACCGCGGCCACGCCGAGCATCGCGCCCGCGCGCTGGGTCAGCACCCGCCGGCGGCCGCGCTTGAGCACGTCGTCCAACGTCGTCGAGGGAGGCGGCACGGGTACGTCGAGAGCTCCGCGCAGCTCGTCTTCGATGTTCATGAGGCACTCTCCGAGTTGACCGGCTCGCCGTACGCCTCGCGGAGCGTCGCCAAGCCTCTGGCTGTCTGACTCTTGACGTTGCCCACCGAACAACCCAGCTCAGCGGCTGTCTGTTCGATGGACAGGTCGTGTACGAACCGCAGCACGAGAGCGGCCCGCTGCTTGGGTGCCACCTGCTGCAACGCGGCGTTCAGCTTGGCGTCGGGATCGGAGAAGCCACCGCCGACCCCGTACTCGGGCAGGTCGGCGACAGGGCGTTCGCGGTCGCGGCCGCGGCGCCTGCTGTCGAGGAACACGCGCGTCACGATGGTGCGGACGTAACCTTCCGCCGTTTCGCGCCTGATGCTCGGCCACTTCGCGTACGCCTTCACGAATGCGTTCTGCGCGATCTCTTCCGCTTCCGACCAGTCTCCGCACAACGCGTAGGCAGTGCGCCGCGCCCAGTCGAATCTGCTCGTGAAGAACTCCGAGAACTCCTCGTCTCGTCGCACTCCGGTCCCCCAAGCTCGTGCCGCGTTCGCGTTCAATACGCAGCCGGCACCGGAAGGGTTGCACAAAACGAAAACGGGCCGCCCCGCGAGGGACGGCCCGTTTCCGGTGGTGGAACTAGTGCGCGATGGCCTTCTCGGCGCCCGCACCGGTGAGGGAGCGGACCTCCATCTCGGCCTGCTTGACCGGGTCGGCCTTCTCCCTGGACAGGATCGTGCCGACGTAGCCGAGCAGGAACGCGACAGGGATCGACACGATGCCGGGGTTCGACAGCGGGAAGAGCGCGAAGTCGGCGTTCTTGAACATCGACGTGGGCTGACCGGAGACCGCGGGCGAGAGGACGATCAGAGTGATCGTCACGATCAGACCGCCGTAGATGCTCCACAGCGCGCCCGAGGTGTTGAACCTCTTCCAGAACAGCGAGTAGAGGATCGTCGGCAGGTTGGCCGAGGCCGCGACCGCGAACGCCAGCGCCACGAGGAACGCGATGTTCTGGCCGTTGGCGACGATGCCGCCGCCGATGGACACGAGGCCGATCACGATCGCGGTGAGGCGGGCGACCTTGACCTCGGAGTCCTTGTCCTCGGCCGCACCCTTCTTGATGATGTTGGCGTAGATGTCGTGTGCGAACGACGCCGACGCCGTGATCGTCAGACCTGCCACGACCGCGAGGATCGTCGCGAACGCCACCGCCGCGATCAGGCCGAGCAGGATCGGGCCGCCGAGCTCCAACGCGAGCAGCGGAGCCGCCGAGTTGGCCTTGCCGGGCGCACCGTTGATCTTGTCCGGGCCGACGAGCGCACCGGCGCCGTAGCCGAGAACCAGCGTGAACAGGTAGAAGATGCCGATCAGCCAGATGGCCCACACGACCGAGCGACGGGCTTCCTTCGCGGTCGGCACGGTGTAGAAGCGCATCAGGATGTGCGGCAGACCCGCGGTACCGAGCACCAGCGCGAGAGCCAGCGACAGGAAGTCCAGCTTGGTGGTGCCGTTCTTGCCGTAGGCCAGACCGGGGCCGAGCAGCTTCTCGCCGGCCTTGGGCGCGTTGTCGACCGCGGCGCCGAGCAGCGTGGACAGGTTGAAGCCGTACTTGCCGAGCACCCAGACGGTCATGATGCCGGCACCGGCGATCAGCAGGACCGCCTTGATGATCTGCACCCAGGTGGTGCCCTTCATGCCGCCGATGAGGACGTAGGCGATCATCAGGGCGCCGACCACGGCGATGACGAGAGCCTGGCCACCCGAGCCCGTGATGCCGAGCAGCAGGGCGACGAGGCCACCGGCACCGGCCATCTGGGCCAGCAGGTAGAAGAACGAGACGGCCATCGTCGACGTGGCGGCGGCGGCGCGGACCGGACGCTGGCGCATCCGGAAGCTCAGCACGTCGCCCATCGTGTACTTGCCGGTGTTGCGCAGCAGTTCGGCGACCAGCAGCAGCGCGATGAGCCACGCCACCAGGAAGCCGATCGAGTACAGGAAGCCGTCGTAACCGTTGAGGGCGATGGCGCCCGCGATGCCGAGGAACGACGCGGCGGACAGGTAGTCACCCGCGATCGCGATGCCGTTCTGCGGTCCGGTGAACGCGCGACCGGCGGCGAGGTAGTCGGCAGCGGTCTTGGTGTTGCGGCTCGCCCGGATGACCACGAACAGCGTGATCAGGACGAAGACACCGAAGATGCTGATGTTGAGGATCGGGCTGGACTCGTTCACTTGCCGTCTCCCTCGATCTCGTTGCGGAGCTTCTCCGCCAGCGGGTCGAGGTTCTTGTTCGCGTGCCGCACGTACAGCGTCGTGATCACGAACGTGGACACGAACTGCAGCAGACCGAAGATGAGCCCGACGTTGATGTTGCCGAACACCTTGGTGGACATGAACCCGTGTGCGTAGTCCGCGAGCAGCACGTACAGCAGGTACCACGAGAGGAACAGGCCGGAGACGGGGAACACGAACTTGCGCAGCCGGTGCTTCAGCTCCGCGAAGTCATCACTTGCTTGTACATCGACCCACTTCTGGGCATCGGGGGTCGACTCGCTCGGGGTGTGCTCGACGGTGCTCACAGTCCCCTCCTCGCCGTACTCGTTGTAGGTGTCAGCAACGTGACGTGCACGTAATGCCTCCAGGTGCGGTCCGTTCTTGGTCAGGAACCGTATGGAGACTTGAGTCACTCAGGTAAGACCCCGTTCGTGCCGTTGCGCCCAGCAGTCGAGTGAAGCGACGAACGGTCAGTATGCGTAGACGAACAGCACTCTGCGTGACCGCAATCACCGTTCACCGATTCGAGTGACCAATTTTCACCCATTTGAAACGCTCGCTACTTACCGTGTTCGCCCAGCTCCCCTGCGCTTGTCGCCGGCCATCCTGGCCTTCTCCTCGGCGGTGCCGAAGCGCGCGATGTCGCGGTCGCGGATGAAGCCCAGCGGGTCCGGCGCGTGCAGTCTCAGCAGGATCTGGTTGACGTCCGCCGGGGCACGTCTGCGGGTCGCCTTGCTGACGACGATCATCGTCATGAACGCGAGAGGCACCGTGATCAGCGCAGGTTGCGTGATGAACGCGGGCGCCCAGCGGCCGGTGTAGGAGCTGACGACGCTCACGACCTGTGCCGTGATGACCATGCCGCCGCCGACCACGAGCCCGCACACGGCACCCACCCAGGTGAGTCCGCGCCACCAGATGCCGAGCACGAGCAGCGGGCAGAACGTCGACGCGGCGAGCGCGAAGGACATGGCCACGGTCAGTGACGCATCGGAGCGCGGCAGCAGCAGAGCAAGACCGATCGCGACGAGTCCGGTGAACACGGTTGCCCACCGGAAGTCACGAACCTTGCCCGGCATGATGTCCGTCGAGACCACCCCGGCGACGGACACGACGAGTCCGGACGAGGTCGAGAGGAACGCCGCGAACGCACCGGCGGCGACGATCGCGCCGACGATCTGGCCGCCCAGGTTCGGCAGCATCGTCTCCGGCAGCATCAGCACCGCCGCGTCCGTCTTCCCGTTCACCAGCAGCTGCGGAAGGTAGAGCCGCGACAGCACACCCAGCACCGTCGGGAAGATGTAGAACAGGCCCAGCAGGTAGAGCACGTGCAGCGCCGTGCGACGGGCCGCCTTGCCGTCCGGGTTGGTGTAGAAGCGGACCAGGACGTGCGGCAGGCCCATCGTGCCGAGGAACGTCGCGAAGATCAGCGAGTAGGTCCTGATCAGCTCGGAGATGCCGCCGGTCTGCGGCCGTGACCAGTCGCGGTTGGTCGTCGGCGAGCCCTCGACCACCGGCACCGGACTGCCAGCGGTGAACTCCATCCGCGTGCCGGGACTCAGCTCGTAGACGCCGCGGCCCCAGAAGACCGCCCCGTCCGCGTCCCTGCCGTCGATCTGGCCGCTCACCTTCAACGTCAGCGGCTCGTCGACGCGGACCTTCACCACCTGCTCGGCCACGGTGATCGTCTCGGCCTTCGGGAACCTGACCACGCCGTCGTCGCTGATCGGCTGCGTACCGCGGTCGGGAGAGGCGAGGAACACCACGAAGAGCACGAACGTGGGCGCGGCGATCGCGAAGAGCTTGCCCCAGTACTGGAACGCCTGCACCAGCGTGATCGCGCGCATGCCGCCGCCCAGCACGTTGATCACCACGATGACTGTGACGATCAGGCCGCCGAACCACGCCGGCAGCCCGGTGATCGTGGTGAGCGTCAGACCGGCGGACTGGAGCTGCGGCACCAGGTAGAGCACGCCGATGCACACCACGAAGAACGTGCTGAAGTGCCGCACGTTGGCCGATCCCAGCCGGGCCTCGGCGAAGTCCGGCAACGTGTAGGCGCCCGACCTGCGCAACGGCGCGGCGACGAACAGCAGCAGCGCGAGATACCCGGCGGTGAAGCCGATCGGGTACCAGAGCGCGTCGACGCCGTCCTTGAGCACGAGCCCGGCCACGCCGAGGAACGACGCCGCGGACAGGTACTCGCCGGAGATCGCGGCGGCGTTGCGGGTCGCGGGGATCGCCCGGCGCGCCACCAGGAAGTCCGGGGTGGTGTTCGCCTTGCGGGACCCGACATAGCCCAGCAGGAACGTCACGGCCGCAACGGCGACGATGGCGCTGAGGCTCCAGATGGTGGCGTTCACGTCAGCGGTCGACCATGTTCACGAAGTCGCGCTCGTGCCGTTCGGCCTGCCTGCGAAACACCCAGCCGACGCCGTAGAGGACGGGGAAGGGCGCGAGACCGAGCACGAGCCACGGGATGGGGATGCCGAGGATCTTCAGGTCCGCGATCTGCGGGACCAGGTAGAAGGTGATCGGCAGCAGGCACATCCCGATCAGGACCGCGAAAGCGAGCCCGAACGCGGACTTGAGCTGCTGCCGGATGAGGTCGCGCACCAGCTTCTCACCGACGCTGGTCTGCTCCTCCAGCTCGATGATCGTGCGCAACGCCTTGCCGCGCGACTTCGTGGAGTCCGCGAGCACGACCCTGCGGCGGCGCGGCCTGCTGCCCTGCTCGCCGAGCCATGCCTCGCGGGCGGGCTGCTCGGGCTTTCCCGCGTCGTGCCTGCTCACCAGCCGCTCTTCGGCGGTCGCACGATCCGCTCCTTGAGCTCCTTGGTGTGCCGGCGGCTGACCGGGAGCTCCTTGGCGCCGTCACCGGTGCCGATGACCACCGCGTAGCCGTTCGCCGTCATCCGCAGCTCGCTCACCAACGGCAGCGCGACGAGGTACGACCGGTGGATGCGCACGAAACCCGCGTTGGCCCAGCGTTCTTCGAGCTGGGCGAGCGGGATGCGCACCAGGTGGCTGCCGTCCTGGGTGTGCAGACGGGCGTAGTCGCCCTGCGCCTCGACGTACCGCACGGTCGCGCGCGGCACGAGCTTGATGGTGCCGCCCAGCTCGACGGGGATGACCTCGTCGTCGGTCGGTTCGGCAGCCGTGGCGCCGAGGGGCGTGGAGGGTGCCGACGGCGCGGGCACGCGGCCCACCCGGTCCGCGACCCGGGAGATCGCCTTGAGCACGCGCTCTTCGTTGATCGGCTTGTTGATGAAGTCGAGCGCGCCGACGTCGAACGCCGTGACGAGCGCGTCGCGTTCCTCGACACCGGTCACGAACACGAGCGCGGGGGGATACCGGAACGCACTGAGCACCCGGGCGAGATCCATGCCGGAGAGCCCGGGCATGTTGATGTCCGCGAACACCGCGTCGACCGGCGGCAGGCCGGCCTTGGTCCTCGCCATGACCTCCTGCTCGTAGTCACCCCTCAGGATGCGCAGTGCCTCGGCGGCGTCGAAAGCCGTGAGGACGCGCCTGATGTGAGGACTGCTCTCGAGCAGGAACTTGATCTCGCTCAGGCCAGGAGCCTCGTCATCGACTGCGAGGACGAGGAGACCGGCGTTGTCTTGGGTACTCACTGTGTCGGGCATCTTGCCCATCAATGTGCGGTCATGTCTACGCCGGGGGTCGGCTCGACACGCCCTGTGAAACCGAACTGATGCTCACAGCCCGAATCGGGACCAGCGAGCACGTTCCTCGATGCTCGCGAGCACCTGCGTCACGAGATCGCCCGATCGGGTGGACGCCCCGGTCAGTCCGAGCTTGGCCAGCAACGGCCTGCGCGGCTCGGCAACGGTCAGTTCGGCGTCCGGGAACCGCTTCGCGATCACGCTCCGGATCGTGCCGATCCCGTCGATGAGCCCGAGCTGCTGAGCCTTCGAACCGGTCCAGATCTCACCGCTGAAGAGGTCTTCCTCAGTCTTGAGCTTGCTGCCGCGGCGTTCCACGACCCACGCCTTGAACTGCTCGTGCAGGTCGGCGTGCAACCCCTTGAGCCACTCGACGTCCTCGGGCTTCTCCGCCTGGAACGGGTCGAGCCGGACCTTGTTCTCGCCGGCCGTGTACACCCGCCGCTCGACACCGGCCTTGTCCAGCAGGCCGTCAAGCCCGAAGCCCGCACTGACCACACCGATGGAGCCCACGAGAGAGGTGCCGTGCGCATAGATCTCGTCACCAGCGCACGCCAGCCAGTAACCGCCGGACGCCGCCACGTCCTCGCAGAACGCGAGCACCGGCACGTGCTTCTTGGTCGCGAGCTCCCGGATCCGCTCGGCGATCAAGGCGCTTTGGGTGGGCGCACCACCAGGAGAGTTGATGAGCAGAGCCACGGCGATCAGGCGCTCGTTGTCGAACGCGCGGTTGATGGCCGACTCGACGTTCTGGAGGTTGATCGTGTTGCGCGCGACCGGCGAGGACTGCGGGGTGATGACCCCGTGCAACCGCACCGCCGCGACGACCGGCGGCCGCTCACCCCGGTCCATGACCCTCGGGAGACGGGCCGCGATCTTGTCCGTGACGCTCATGTACTCGACAGTACGTGCGTTTCGCGGACACGCGGGAGCCCAACTGCGCTGCCGGTTGCTCCCGCGTGACCTGGAACACGTGGTGCTAGCGTCGGTGGCGTGACGTTCAACCCGATCCGCTGGCTCGAGCGCTATGTCGAGTGGTGGGACGACCGGGGCCGGCAAAACGCCGCCGGACCGACGCCGATGCACATCTACTGGATGTGGGTGAGCTGGAGCGTGTGCGCCGTCGTGCTGATCACGACTTTGGCTGTTGCAGCACGCTGAACTGCGGATTTCCTTGGTGCCGGATCAGCACTTGCAGCTGTTGAATCCCTTTGCGGTGCACTTGATGCAGACGCGGACGCGCTCGGGTGCTTGTTGTTCGTGCACTGGTTGATGGCCTTTGCTCGCGGGCGGCGTCTGTTCGTTCAAACGGCCGGTAGTTCATTGGTCAACACCACAATCGGCACGATGCACGCCTGGGTTGAGCATGATTGACCGTGCAACTTCAAGCGGTGCCGCGAGTGGCGGTTCGGGACGCGCGCGCTCACGTGTCGTCGCCGGCGCCGCGATGCCGTGGTCACTGTCAGACCTGATCGCTACGTTGGGTCGCGGGGACCTGAAATCCGAGGGGACCTCTGCGCAAGCCTGCCCAGCGCCGACCGCGGCAGGCGCTCGACGGCCCAGGTCAGGCGCGGATCGCCGGCTGCTCCGCCGTCATCGGCTCGTCCGTCATCTGCGACCCGATGTTCAGGTTCGGCAGCACGTTCCTGGCGAACTTCGGCACCTTCAGGATCACCTTCGTGCCCGCGTTGGGCGCCGTTTCGACGACCAGGGCGTACTCGGCGCCGAACACCGTGCGCATGCGGTCGTTGATGTTGCCGATGCCGACGTGGGCGCCGGTCTGGTGGGCGTCCTTGATGTCGTCGAGCCGGTCCGGGTCCATGCCGACGCCGTCGTCCTCGACGCTGATCAGGGCCTCGCTGCCGTTGTCCTCGGCGGTGATGGTGAGCATGCCGCCGCCGGGCTTCTTGGCCAGGCCGTGGCGGACCGCGTTCTCGACGAGGGGCTGCAGGACCAGGAACGGCAGGACCACCTGGAGGACCTCGGGCGCGATCCTCAGACGCACGTTGAGTCGCGAGCCGTAGCGGGCCTGTTCGATGGTCAGGTAGCGGTGGATGTTCGTCAGCTCGTCGGCCAGCGTCGTGAACAGGCCGTCGGTGCGGAACGAGTAGCGGGTGAACTCGGCGAACTCCTGCAGCAGCTCACGGGCGTGCGCGGGGTCGGTGCGGATCAGTGAGGAGATCGTGTTCAGGGCGTTGTAGACGAAGTGCGGCGAGATCTGGGCTCGCAGGGCCTTCACCTCGGCCTGGGCGAGCGCCTGGCGCTGCTTCTGGACGACTTCCAGTTCCAGCTGCGTGGAGACGAAGCGGGCGGTCTCCTCGGCCATGCGGATCTGGCGCTTCGAGGCGACGCCGGAGACCACGATCAACGTGCCGGCCACGTCGCCCTCGACAACCAGGGGCACCACGACAACGCTGTGCAGAGAGCACGGGCCCTGCAGTTCGCAGCCGAGCTTGCGGTGGTCGACGTGTTCTTTGTGGCAGTTGTTGATGGCACGGGCGACCGTGTCGCGGAGGTACTCGTAGTGGTCGTTCGCGCCGCCGTCCCACGACAGGACGGTGCCCTCTTCGTCGGTGATGGCGACCGCGACGCACCGCAGCATCTCGCGCAGGTGGGGTGTGGCCTTGTCGGCGGCTTCCTGGGTCAAGCCCGCGCGGAGGTCGCTCGACGCCTTGGACATGCGGTCGAGCATGTCCATCACAGCATCCTCGACGGAGGTGCTGACTCGTCGAGCGCGGCACAGCATCACGAAGAGGCCCAGAACGGCCAGGGTCGCGATGACGCCGAGCACAGCGCGCTCGGTCAACAGGTCGCCCACGCTGCACATGCTGTGCTGTGGGGCACCCCTATAGCAAGAGGCGCGCCCGGCGTACCCCCGGACGGTCCACCGATCCGGGTAGACATCCGATGAATTTGGGGAGAGGGTGTGCGCGTGAAAGTGGCTCTGTTCGCGACCTGCCTGACCGACACGTTCTTCCCGTCGACGGCCCGCGCCGTGGTGCGCTTGCTGGAGCGGCTTGGCTGTTCGGTGGAGTTTCCGCTCGATCAGACGTGCTGCGGGCAGATGCACTTCAACACCGGTTATCGGGAGCTGTCGAAGCCGCTGGCGCGCAAGTACACCGACGTCTTCGGAAGCTACGACTACGTGGTTGCGCCATCCGGGTCATGCGCGGGCATGGTTCGGGAGATCCATCCCACGCTGGGTGAGTCTCCGCCGCGCACGTTCGAGCTCGCGGAGTTCCTCGTCGACGTGCTGGGCGTGACGGACGTCGGCGCCTGGTTCCCCCACCGGGTCACCTATCACCCCACCTGCCACTCGTTGCGCATGCTGGGCGTCGGCGACAAGCCGATGGCGCTGCTCAGGTCGGTCAAGGGACTCGATCTGGTGGAACTGCCCGACTCGACGCAGTGCTGCGGTTTCGGTGGCACGTTCGCGCTGAAGAACGCCGAGACGTCCACGGCGATGCTCGCGGACAAGATGCGGTGCGTGCTCGACACCGGTGCCGAAGTCCTGAGTGCCGGTGACAACTCCTGCCTCATGCACATCGGCGGTGGCCTCTCAAGGCTGCGCACGGGCGTGCGGCCGGTGCACCTGGCGGAGATCCTGGCTTCGACGGAGGAGGACCCGTGGCGCGCAACCCCGTGACCTGGCTGGGCAGCCCGACGTTCCCCAAGGCCGCGCACAAGGCGCTGGCCGACACCCAGCTGCGGCAGAACCTGCGCAAGGCCACCGGGACCATCCGCGGTCGCCGGGCCGCGGCGGTCGCCGAGATGAACGACTGGGAGCAGCTCCGAGTCGCCGGCGAGCAGATCAAGGACGACGTGCTGGCGCGCCTCGACACGCTCCTCGTCCAGCTCGAGGAGTCGGTCACGGCGCGAGGCGGCGTCGTGCACTGGGCCCGGGACGCCGAAGAGGCGAACCGGATCGTGCTCGACCTCTGCCGGGCGGAGGACGCGCAGGAGGTCGTCAAGGTCAAGTCCATGGCCACGGCCGAGATCGGGCTGAACGAGGCCCTCGAAGCCGGTGGCGTGCACGCGATCGAGACCGACCTGGCCGAGCTGATCGTGCAGCTCGGCGACGACCGGCCGTCGCACATCCTGGTGCCGGCGATCCACCGCAACCGCTCGGAGATCCGCGAGATCTTCCAGCGCCGCATGGGGGTCGAGGTGTCGGACGAACCGGCTGACCTCGCCGAGGCGGCCCGGATCTACCTGCGCCAGAAGTTCCTCACCACGAAGGTCGCCATCTCGGGAGCGAACTTCGCCGTCGCCGACACCGGGTCGATCGTGGTGCTGGAGTCCGAGGGCAACGGCCGGATGTGCCTGACCCTGCCGGACACCCTGATCACCGTGATGGGCATCGAGAAGCTCGTGCCGACGTGGCAGGACCTCGAGGTCTTCCTCCAGCTGCTGCCCCGCTCGTCCACCGCGGAACGGATGAACCCGTACACCAGCGTGTGGACCGGCGTGACGCCCGGCGACGGCCCGCAGCGGTTCCACCTCGTCCTGATCGACAACGGCCGCACCTCGACGCTCGAGGACTCCGTTGGGCGGCAAGCACTCAGGTGCATCCGGTGTTCGGCGTGCCTCAACGTCTGCCCGGTCTACGAACGCACCGGCGGCCAGTCGTACGGCTCGGTCTACCCCGGCCCGATCGGCGCGATCCTGACGCCGCAACTGGTCGGCGACATGCACGACAAGCAGGCGGCCTCACTTCCTTACGCCTCTTCACTTTGCGGCGCGTGCTTCGAGGTCTGCCCGGTGCGGATCGACATCCCGTCGGTCCTGACACACCTGCGCGCCGAGGTCGTGGAAGCCAAGGGACGCACGCCCGAGTCTGTGGCGATGGCCGCCGCCGCGTGGATCTTCCGGGAGGCCTCGCGGTACGAGAAGGCCCAGAAAGCCGGTTCCCTGGCCCGTTTCCTGGCCAGGGACGGCAGGATCACGTCGCTGCCGTGGCCGGGTTCGAAGTGGACGTCCTCACGCGACGCGCCCGCACCGCCGACCGAGTCGTTCCGCGCCTGGTGGAGGAAGAACCGTGGCTAGCGCACGAGAAGAGATCCTGGGGCGCATCAGGAACGCGAAGGTCCCGGCGGCCCGTCCGGTGATCCGCGGCTACCACCAGCAGGGCGAGGGCGGCGTCGAGCTGTTCGCCGAACGGGTTGCCGACTACCGCGCGATCGTGCACACCGTCAGCGACGTCCCCGAGGCGCTGAAAACCTTGGTGGGCAAGCGAATCGTGGCTCCGGCAGGCGTTCCGGAGGAGTGGCTGATCGACGGCGTCACGTGGCTGCGCGAGCCGTTGTCGATCGAGGAACTGGACCAGGCGGACGGCGTGCTGACCGGGTGCGCGGTGGCCATCGCGGACACCGGCACGATCGTCCTCGACGGCGGCGAGGCCCAGGGACGCCGCGCGCTCACGCTGCTCCCGGACTACCACCTCTGTGTGGTTCGTCAGGACCAGATCGCAGCCTCGGTCCCGGAGGCTCTTCAGCTCCTGGAGCCCACCCGGCCGTTGACGTTCATCAGCGGCCCGTCCGCGACCAGCGACATCGAGCTCAACCGGGTGGAGGGCGTCCACGGCCCCCGCACCCTGGAAGTCCTCATCGTCACCTGAGTCACTTGAGCAGGCGCGACAACCGGCGGTCGGCCAACGGCTTGCCGCCGGTCTGACACGTCGGGCAGTACTGGAACGCCTTGTCCGCGAACGACACCTCACGAACCGTGTCACCGCAGACAGGACACGGCAGACCGGTCCGCGCGTGCACCCGCAGGCCCGACCGCTTCTCTCCCTTGAGCCGAGCCGCGTCCTGCCCGACCGACCGCGCCACCGCGTCGGTCAGCGTGCTGATCATGGCATCGTGCAGGTGATCCAGCTGTTCGTCGTTCAACTTGCCGGAAGTCGCATAAGGCGACAGCCGGGCCATGTGCATGATCTCGTCGGAGTAGGCGTTGCCGATGCCCGCGATCAGGCTCTGGTCCGTGAGCGCCGTCTTCAGCCGTTCGGTCCGCTTGGCCAGCAGGTCTTCCAGCTGCGTCCGGGTGATCCCCAACGCGTCGGGACCCAGCCGGGCGACGCTCGCGATGGTCTTCGGGTCGCGCACGATCCACGCCGCGAGCCCCTTCTTGGTGCCCGCTTCCGTCAGGTCGAACCCCGGCCCCTGCCCCGGCGGCCCGAGGTGCACGCGCAACGCCAACGGCCCGCGGCCCTGCTTGGGCGGCGGCGCGGACATGTTGTCGGCCCATCTCAACCAACCCGCGCGGGCGAGGTGAACGACCAGGTGCAGGCCGTCCGCGACCTCCAGGTCGAGGTGCTTGCCGTGCCGGTGCGCGGCCACGACCTCCTGCCCCTGCAGCGCGGTCCAGGGCGGGTCGAACGTCTTCAACACCTGCAGCGATGCCACGTCGACGCGGTGCACGGTGCGACCGACAGCGTGTTCACGCAGGTGGTGAACCAGTGCTTCTACCTCGGGTAGTTCGGGCACCGGTCCAGTGTCGCATCAGTCGACGGGTTGCAACGGGCCTTCGACGTCCGGCAGCGAGTGCATCTCGATCGTCCTGGCGACCCGCGAGGCTTCCTGGCGCACTGCCATCGGGCCCCTGACCTGCCCGATCCACCTCTCGGGTGGCTGCTCGTCGGCGGTCGCCTTGCTCTCCGCGACCAGCGTGTGCGGCCGGCGCAGCGCCCAGCGGACCGGGAAGAACGCGAAGAGGAAGAACAGCGCGAGGATGAGCCAGGCGGGCACGACGACCTGCTCCGGCGTCCACGCGATGAGCACGACCACCATGACGACGAGCATCCCGGCCATCATGATGCCGGGCAGGGCACCACCGCTCACGTCGTGCTCGAAGTCGTCGCCCTCTTCCGGGTTGCGCCACTCGATGCGGCTGTGGACCGTCCACATCCGCCCGTCGGCACCGCGCACCAGCCGCGTCATAAACCCGTCTCCCACGCTCGGTCAGTCTTGAACAAACCGTACCTAACGCAGGGCGAGCCTTGTGGGTGAACTCGGCCGTCCTTGATCGTCACCGTCAGTTCTGGACGGGCTTCGTCGGATAGAGCGTGATCGTGGTGGGCTTGGTCTGCGGAGACGTGCACGGATCCGTCGGCGGCGTCGGCGTCTCGGACGTCGAGGACTGCACGTCCAGCGACTTGACGTCCCGCGAGGTGGTCGGCACCGAGGTGATCACCTCGGACGACTCCGACGACTCGACCACCGGCAACGCCCGCTCGACCGGCTCGTCCGCGCGCGCGTCCGTGACCGGCGGCGGCACGGACGACGACGTCTTCCGCACCGTCTCCTGCCCGCCGCGTCCGCCGGGGTTGATCACGTTCTCGCGCTGTTGCTCCTGCCGCTGCACCGGAGGCGGCTGCGCGACGACGAGCTCCTGGCTGTGCCCTGAGCTGGCCGAACCCGTCGGCATCATGGCGATCACCGGGTTCTGGTCCGGCTGCAGCACCGCGACACCCGCTCCGCCGTTGAACACCGCGGCCATCGTCCCGAACAGGCCGACGGTCGCCACGCTCGCGGCGGCGAAGGCCAGCTTCGCCTTGGTGAAGAACACCTTCCCGGCGAACGCGAGGCCCAGGGTGGTCGGCACGACCAGCAGCGCCGAGTGCTCGCGCAGGGCCGCGCAGACCTCGTTCAGCTCGACGTAGAGCTGTGAGCAGGGCGAACACGTGTCCAGATGGGCGCGAATCCGGCGTTCCTCGACGCCCTGGACCCCGCCGGCGGTGTAGGTGCCGAGCTTCGAGCGGATCGCCGCGCACGACGAACGCCCGTCGTCAGCAGCGAGGTGCGCCTGCAAGTACGCCGCACGCAACCCCTCACGCGCGCGGCGGGCCAACGCGGACATGGCGTTGGGCGAAAGGCCGAAATGCGGTGCCACCGTGGCAGGCCGCTCGCCCTCCACCTCGACGCGCCACAGCACGACCCGCCACCGTTCGGGCAGGCTCGAGAAGGCTCTGGTGATCAGGTTGTGCTCAGCCCGCCGGTTCGCGTTGTCGCCCACGGGCTCGACGCGCCGGCCCAGCTCCTCGTCCTCCACCGGGACGTCCCGCCGGCGGCCGCTCCACTCCCACGCGACGCGCCTCGCGACCGTCAGCAGGTAGGTGCGGACGTGGTCGGTGGGGCCGCTGCCACGACGAATCGCCTGCAGCATGCGGAAGAACGCCTCGGCGGTGAGATCGTCAGCTTCGGCCGCCTCGCGGACGTGCCTGAGAGAGAAACGGCGGATCGCGTCCGCATGCCGGGAGAACAGTTCGCCGTAGGCCGAGTCATCTCCCTCGCGCACTCTGGCGAGCAGGTCCCGGTCGACCTCGTTCTCGTCGACCATCACAGGCTTCAACATGCCACAAGGGGCCAGACCTGCTCCTCAACGAGAACAGGTCGATATACAAGACCATCCGTTCGTAGTGAGCTGATCAGCGCAACGCATTCGGTGACGAGAGGGTCACAGGTGGGCGTCGGGCCGTCGGCCGAAGAAGATCCAGCGACTATCGTCACGACCGTGGTGGACTGGCGAGAACGCGCTTCGGCTCTGGTGCCGGAACTTCGTGCTGTCGCCGAGACCGAGGAGTGGTCCTGCCACGTCTTCTTCTCGGAGCTGTCCCAACTGGCCGCGGAAGCACATCGCGACCAGGACGACGAGGTGCTGCGCCGCGCGTACGGGTTCGCGCACTGGTGCTTCCACCAGCCGGAGCAGTTCCTCGAGAACGCGGCGTTGATCAGCTTCTACGAGCACGTGTTCGACGACTGGGACCTTCGCGACGAGGTCGCGGCGTGGCTGCCGGTCGACGTGCTGCCCAAGGTGCGGGCGTTGTGGGAGTGGCGCTGGCCCAAGGAACAGTTGGACGAGGTAGATCAACTGTTGGCCGGTTTGCAACCCCCCGGTCGAGACGCCGTCTGACGCTGTTGTATAGTTCTTTCCCGTAAGGCAGTGCGGATGTAGCGCAGTTGGTAGCGCATCACCTTGCCAAGGTGAGGGTCGCGAGTTCGAGTCTCGTCATCCGCTCTCGAAAGAAGTCCGGTACCCCCTGGGTGCCGGACTTCTTTCGTTTCACCGGACCGCGGGGCCCACGGTCAGCGTGCCCGCGACGGCGTCCAGCTCTGCGATCGGGCCCAGCGCGACCCCTCGCAGTCCTCGCAACGAGGCGGACCGGATGAGTTGCGTCAGCTGCCGGTCGACCTGCCTGAGCCCCGACTGCGCGTGGAGACTCCAGGAACAGGATCGCGCCGTCCAGACTGGGCAGTCCGGCGCCGACGGACCAGGCGACATCACCAGCCTGCACTCCGGGACCAATCCCCAGTTCTCCAGGGGTGCGCCCAGGCCGACACGCGGGGGAGCAGAAGGCGCACATTACGACTCTTCCAGTCCCGGCCCGTGGTTCTCGGGGTGATCTCCAGGCCCTGCCGTGAAAAGGTGGTCCTGACCGCTCGCATCAACCTGATCGAGCTCGTTCGACAAGGACCTGGAGATCATGGCCATCACTCAGACGGCAAACGCGCACTGGGAAGGCTCTCTCGTCGAGGGCAAGGGAAACGTCAGCCTCGACACGTCCAAGAGCGGCAGCTTCGAGATCGACTGGAAGGCGCGCGCCGAGGAGGCCGGTGGCAAGACCAGCCCCGAGGAGCTCATCGCGGCCGCGCATTCCTCCTGCTACTCGATGGCGCTCTCGCACGGCCTGACCGGCGCGGGCACGCCGCCCACCTCGATCGACACCAAGGCCGAGGTCAAGTTCCAGGCCGGCCAGGGCATCATCGGGATCCACCTGACCGTGCGCGCCAACGTGCCCGGCCTGACCCAGGAGGCCTTCGTCGAGGCCGCCGAGGGTGCCAAGGCGAACTGCCCGGTCTCGAAGGCTCTCGCGGCTGTCGAGAACATCACGCTGGACGCCGCCCTGGTCTGAACCGCAACGCCGCAGGCCCGTGACTGATCAGGTGCCTGCGGTAGCGCACGTCGCCGGGCTGCTCGGCCACCTCGGACGAGCGGTCGAGCAGCTCTTCGGCGACGATCCGTCCCTCCAGCTTCGCGAGCTGGGCGCCCAGGCAGTAGTGCGGGCCGTGCCCGAAGCCGAGGTGTCCCGGCACGGACGGCCTGCCGGGGTCGAAGTCCCCGGTGAACACGCGCGGGTCGCGGTTGCCGGCCGCGTAGTCGAGGAACAGGTGGTCCCCCTCGGCGATCTTCGCGCCGCCCACGGTCACCGGACACGTCGCGGTGCGGAAGAAGCCGATGAACGGCGTGTCGAGGCGTACGACCTCCTCCACGACGCCGCCCAGCCGTCGTTCGCGTTTGTCCAGTCGCAGCAGCGTGCTGGCCAGCAGGTTCGTGGTCGAGTCGGTACCGGCCACCACGACCGCGAGGCACAGCGACAGCCGTTCCTGCTCGGACAGCTGCCCGCCCTTGAACGCGTCCGAGCGCGCGAAGTAGGCGCAGAACTCGCTCATCCCGGCGAAGTACGACCCGAGGACCCGTTCGCTGACCTCGTCGCCGCTGGTCAGTTCCAGCACCGGTGCCACGAACTCGCGGAACAGCGGGAAGTCGCTGTCCGGCACGCCGAGCACGTCACCGACGACGCCCAACGCGAACGGCGCGGCGAACTGACTGACGAAGTCGGCCTCTTCCGGAAGTTCGTCAAGCAGCGTCCGCGCGCGTAATCGAATTGAGTCAGCCATTTGGCGCACGGCCGTTGGAGTGAATTTTTGATTCGCTGACGCACGAATTCGGGCGTGTCGTGCGCCGTCCGCCGCGTTGAGCGATGACATCAATTCCAGCAATCGCCGCTGCTCCGGCGGCAACATCGCGGCCACGGCCGCGACCTGTGGTCCCGCCATGTTCCGGGAGGAGAACGTCACCGGATCAGCCAACACCGCACGTAGATCGGCATAGGCGGTCACGCGCTGGGCGTCGATTCTCGGGTCGAATTCCATTGCGCTATCTTTGCGCGGTTCCAGCCTTTGTCGGGGGCTGACGACAGGACCAAAAATCGTGATCATCCGGCTGCTCGGACCGCTTGAACTCACCGGCCCCAACGGAGCAGTTCAGCTCAGCAGCGCGGGACAGCGGACCCTCGTGGCCCGCCTGGCCCTGAACCCCGGGGAGACGGTGCCGAGAAGCGCGCTCGTGGACGCGCTCTGGTCGGACGAGGCACCTGCGACCGCCACCAAGACCCTGCACAGCCTCCTCGCGCGCCTGCGCGGCCAGATCCGCGACGCCGGGCTGGGCGAGCTGATCATGACCCGCGAACCTGGCTACGTGCTGAACACGCCTGCGGACTCCGTGGACGCGGCACGGTTCGAGGCGCTCGTCGCAGCAGCACGGCACAGCGAACAGCCGATCGAGTCCGCACGGATGTTGCGCGAAGCTCTCGCGTTGTGGACGGGTGACCCGCTCGCGGACTGCCGGCCCGGCGAGTGGACCCGGCACGAGTCCGCGCGCCTCACCGAGCTCCGGATGGACGCGACCGAGGACCTGATGGAGGCCTCCCTGGAGCTCGGGGAGCACGCCGCGGTGGCGCCGCTGGTCAACGCGCTGGTCGAGCAGCACCCGTTCCGCGAACGGCTGTGGGAGCAGCTGATGATCGCGCTCTACCGGTGCGGACGGCAGGCGGAGTCGCTGGCCGCGTTCCAGCGGGCCCGCGGGGTGCTGGTCGACGAGCTGGGCATCGAGCCCGGCAGCAGGCTGCGCGATCTCGAACAGGCGGTGCTGCACGCCGATCCACGCCTTGACCTGCCCGAACGCGTCCCCGTCCTGGTGCGCGGCAACCTGCCGGCCGACCGGTCGAGCTTCGTCGACCGCCCGGAGACCGAGCACGTCGCGAACCTGATCAGGCAGCACCGGCTGGTCACGTTGATCGGCGTCGGCGGTGTGGGCAAGACGCGGCTCGCGGTGCACGTGGCGCGCGGCGAGCAGCCACCGGACGGGGTGTGGCTGGTGGAGCTGGCGGCGTTGCGCGACCGGGCGCTGGTCCCGCACACGGTGGCCGAGGCGCTGGGCGTGGTCGACCAGACCGGGCGCGGGCAGCTGACCGTGCTCACCGAGTTCCTGGCCGGCCGGGACGCGTTGCTGGTGCTGGACAACTGCGAGCACGTCGTCGACCACTGCGCGGTGCTGGTCGACACGCTGCTGCGGGTGGCGCCGCGGTTGCGGGTGATCGCGACTTCGAGGCGCGCGTTGCGGGTCTACGGCGAGCAGGTGATGTCCGTGGCGCCGTTGTCCGTCCCCTATCCGGCGGCGACGTTGTTCGCTCAACGCGCCGACGCCGCGGTGCCTGGCTCGTTCGTCATCACGGGGGCGAACGAGCAGGCAGTCGCGGACCTGTGCCGGCGGCTGGACGGCATCCCGCTGGCGATCGAGATGGCGGCTCTCCGGGTGCGCGCTCTGACGCCGGCGCAGCTGCTGGAACGCCTGGACGACAGGTTCAGGGTGCTGACCGACGGCGGGCGGACCGCGTTGCCGCAGCATCAGACCCTGATCGCGACCATGGACTGGAGCTTCGACCTCTGTTCGCCGCGTGAGCAGTTGTTGTGGGCGCGGGCCTCGGTCTTCGCCGGCAGCTTCGACCTCGCCGCGGCCGAAGCGGTGTGCTCGGACGACTCGCTGACCGCGGACTACATGTTCGACGCAGTCGACGGACTGGTCGACAAGTCCGTGTTGCAACGCGAAGAACACGCCGGCGTCGCGCGCTATCGGCTGTTGGAGACCATGCGCCAGTACGGGCAGACGCGGTTGCGTGCGAGCGATGAGGAACCACGGCTGCGATTGCGGCATCGCGACTGGTACGCCGGTGTGGCCGAGCGGGGCGAACGGGCCTGGTTCACGCCACGGCAGGCGGCGACCGTCGGGTCGATGACGGCGGAGAGCGGCAACCTGCGAGCAGCGCTGGAGCACTCGCTGACGACGCCGGGCGAGGCCGACAAGGGACTGCGGCTGGCGGCGACCCTGTGGTTCTACTGGGTCGGTTGCGGGCGGTTCGCCGAGGGACGGCACTGGCTGAACTGGGCGCTGTCGCTGCAGACCGAACCGTCCAGGGCGCGCTGCAAGGCGTTGTGGGTCACCGGGTACGTGGCGACGTTGCAGGGCAACACCGCCGCGGTGCCGGAGTTGCTGGAGACCTGCCGCACGGAGGCCGCGCTGCTGGACGACGAGGACGCCGACGTCTTCGCGACCTACGTGCAGGGTGCGGCGGCGGTGTTCGACGACGACCTGCCGTTGGGGGCGTCGTTGCTGGCCCAGGCGGACCGCCGGCACGCGGAGCTGGGCCACCTGGACAGCAACGTGATCATGGCGCGGGTCGCGTTGGCGATCACCGTGGCGTTCGGCGGCGAACTCGACCGTGCGGCGGAGATCTGCACTGAGGCACGGGCTGTGTGTGAGGAGAACGGCGAGCTCTGGGCGCGCGCGTACGCGTTGTACGTCCTGGCCTTCGTGGCGATGGGACGCGGCGACGTCGCCGGGGCCCGCGAGCTGGCCACTTCTTCGTTGCGCATCAAGGAGAAGTTCGACGACCTGCTGGGCATCGCGGTGTCGGTCGAGTTGCTGGCGTTGATCTCGGTGGTCACGGGGTCCGCCACGCACGCCGCGCTGCTGCTGGGCGGTGCGGACCGGGTGTGGCAGTCGGTCGGACTGCCGTTGTTCGGGTCGGCGAACTTCGCGGCCTCACACGACCAGTGCGTGGCGTTGTGTCAGCAGGCACTCGGTGACGACTACGCCGAGCACTTCACGCGCGGTGCGGCGATGACGGTGACTCAGGTGGTCGCGGCGGCGCAGTCGTAGCGCAGTCTCCGTGCAACCGGCCGCGGGCAGGTTGTCTCGGATGAGGACCAGCGTGCGCACCCCAGACGCAGGAACGGTCGAAGAAGTGCTGAAGCTCGCGGCACGGGCACCGTCGTTCGGCCTCGTTCCGCCATACCGCTGGCGGAACGGCAACGAGTGCCTCGAACTCGTGACCACCCGCACGGACCAGACGGCATTGCTCGCCTGTGGTGCGGTGCTGCACCACGTGCGGGTCGCGCTCTCGGCGATGGGCTGGGACTGCCACGTCCTGCGGACCACCTCTGCGGACGGCCGGGTCGCGTCCGTGCACCCGCGCTGGGAGCTGGACGCGTTCTCGTGCGAGGTGGCCTCCGCCGCGGCGATCTCGCTGCGCCGGGAAGACCCACGGCCGTTCCTGGCCGACGAGGTACCGAACTCCGCACTGACGTGGATGCTGCACGCGGCCAACGCCGAGAACTGCGACATGGAACTGGTGGCGCGGCGCAAGGGCGTGCTGATCCGGCTGACCGGGCACGACTGGCTGAGTCTGGGCGAGGCCGTGAGCGCCGTGCTGCTCGCATCGACCGCGTGGGGCCTGGCGTCACAGGCGTTGCTGCACGAGGGCGAGGTGCTCGTGCGCGTCGGCTGGCAGTCGCCCAATGCCGAACCGTTGCCTCAGTCGGCCCGCTAGGTCTTCCCTTTGCGTGGACCATGGGTGCGTGGACCGGGACAGCACGCTCGCGCACCTGAGCGACGACGACTGGCTGAGACCTGACTCGTCGTCCACCCAGCTCTACCGGGACCTGTGCGCGCTGCGCGACCTGCCGGTGGGCCAGCTGACGCCGACGTCGCTGCACCTGCTGGTGACGCATCAGGTGGGGCTGGACGTGACCGCGCTGCTGGCGCTGGAACACGTCGAACGCGACCCGCTGCGATCGTTCGCGCTCTACCCCGGCGACCTGCTGGCGGCTCTACTGAGAGTAGACCACTCCTTCTGGTCCGATCACCCAGAGTTGTTGTCCAGAATGTCCGCTTTGCTGGACCGGCTGCGCACGTTGCCCGACGGCGACTGGCACCTGCTGGTGTCCGCCGCCGAGCAATTTCCCGGTTAGGCGCGCGTTAGGCGAGTCTTTGCCGCGTGCTGAGTTCCTGGTCGC
This sequence comes from Lentzea miocenica, assembly GCF_033949945.1. Lineage (NCBI taxonomy): Bacteria > Bacillati > Actinomycetota > Actinomycetes > Pseudonocardiales > Pseudonocardiaceae > Lentzea > Lentzea miocenica. The sequence continues at coordinate 70,295 of NZ_JAXAVW010000014.1, read as the reverse complement.
ATGGCTAAGACTCTCGCGGCGGCCGGCCTCACGCTGGCCTCTCTCGCCGCCACCGCTGTGCTGTTCTCCCCCGTCGCCTCCGCCGAGACCTGCAAGGCTTCCTACTACTCCGGTGGCGGCACGACTGCCAGCGGCGAGCGCTTCGACCCCAACAAGCTCACCGCCGCGCACAAGACCCTGCCGTTCGGCACGAAGGTCAAGGTGAAGAACCGCTCCAACGGCAAGACGGTCACCGTGCGGATCAACGACCGTGGCCCGTTCATCACCGGCCGCTGCATCGACCTGACCCCTCGCGGCTTCAAGGCAATCGCCCCGCTGTCACAGGGTGTAGTCGGCGTCACTGTCACCAAGGTCTGATCGAAGCGAAAACTATCGTTTCGCTTGACCCATTCGAGTGAACGGGATAAGCAAACCGAGTGTTGGCGGCGATGAGTGGGCCGGGTCGGCTCGCAGCGGGGGCGCTCCTGGGCGCCGTCGTCGCCGCGTTTTACGTGCTCGCGCCGCATGTCGGATCGCTCGCTTCGGGCGATCCGGCAGGCCCGGGAAGCGACAAACCGGCCCGTGTGTCGCTCATCAACACGCCTTCGGTGATCCCCACGCAGTCCGAGCCACCATCACAGACAGTGTCGTCGACCTCGTCGTCCGCGCCATCTTCTTCTAAGACAACGACTACTACAACGACGACAACGACGACCGCCGCGGTCACCACGACGACCACGACGAAGCCGCCGGTTCAGACCACGACGCCCAAACCGCCGGCGCCCACGACGACCACGACGCGGCCGTGCGGACTCATCTTCTGCTGATGCGCGATCAGGCCTTCAGGCCGACCGGGCACGACACCCCGGTGCCACCCAGACCGCAGTAGCCATAAGGATTCTTGGCATCCGACAGGTACTGCTGGTGGTAGTCATCGGGCTTGTCACATAGACCCAGCACTCCGCCCTAGGAAGGCTTGTACAAGTACTCATGGCGGGCGTTCTTGGTCAACGAGAGCCACCACGGCCCATCAGGACGCTCCTTGATGAATTGCTCCACGGCGTCCCAGTGGATCGCCGGCCGCACCAGTTGCGACCAGCGGTCGAGATTTCCGGCGCCCCGCAGGTTGACGCACTTCAGGCCGTGCTCATGAGCCAGAGCAGCCTCATAAGGTCGCGTGCGCAGGTGATGATCAATCGTGATTACCACCCAGCCGCGTGAGGCTACGAGCGGTATCCACTCGATGTCCTGCATGCCAAGGCCCACGAGTTGATCCACAGGAGGTTGGCCGATCAGGGCTGTGTCCTTACGCAGCCCTGCGATTGCATTGTCCAGTGCGAGCGTGTTCTCGTCCACGAAGAAGCGGACGTCGTCGAGCTCGATCGAAACGGCCTCAAGCCACCAGGTTGTGAGTGGCCGTGAAGTCGACCGCTTGCTGAACTTGGTCAGGGGTCAGCTCGTACCAGGTGGCAATGTCTTCGACCTGGTCGCCTGCGAACACCATCTCGGCCAACGTCGTCACAAGGATGCTTCGCCCAACGATTGTGGGTCGTCCGCTGCGGTGCTCCGGGTCGATCGTCACGTCTGGATATCGCGGGTCGGCTTGGAACCGCACCGCGATGGTCTTCCCCTCCTGGGGGCGAACAGGGTCTACCTCGTAAGTCGCTGCCCGAACAAACCGTTCCACCCGTGGCGTCACGACAAGCTGACCGGTGCGCACGACAACGAAGAGATCGTCCTCAAGCTCGGCGGCGTGCTGAGCGCGCATGAGGATCTCACGCCCGTTCGGAAGCAAGAACGGCTGTGCGTAGGCCAAGGGGTACCTGTGCCCGAACTCCTGGCGCAGGTGATCAACGACGATGCGGAGCTTCTGGATCCTGATGTGATCGAGGTCGCGGTACTCGCTCAACAGACGAACCTCGGTGAACTCACCCCAGGTGACCCATCGGTCTCCAGTGGACTCTTCCCTGACGATGGGCGCGTAGTGCTTGTCGGTGCGGCGATAGCCGTCAACCCAGCGCCGTGTTGTGTCCTGGTTCAGCCCAAGAAGCCGATCCACCTCACGGAAGGTGTAGACCGGTCGATCCAGCAGTGAAACCACTTCGCCCACGACGCCACGATCGCACAGAAGGACCTGTTCGAGGCAACTTGCTTCGAACAGAAGTGCGGAGATTCCGTTGATCGGGTGACCCGAGCCGCTGTCAGCTCCCGGTGGCGTTCAGCCCTGCTGGGCAGCTGACACCCGTACCGCCAAGGCCGCAGTAGCCATAAGGGTTCTTGGCATCCGACAGGTACTGCTGGTGGTAGTCCTCCGCGTAGTAGAACTCCCCCAACGGCTCGACGGCCGTGGTGATCACACCGTGCCCAGACGCGTCCAAGGCCGCTTGGTACACGGCCAAAGAAGCCTCAGCCGTCACCCGCTGCCCCTCATCGGCGAACAACACCAAAGACCGGTACTGGGTCCCGATGTCCGCTCCCTGCCGCATCCCCTGCGTCGGGTCGTGGCCCTCCCAGAACACCCGCATCAGCTCCTGGAACGGCAGAACGGCCGGGTCGAACACCACCAGCACGACCTCGGCGTGCCCGGTTCGCCCCGAGCAGACTTCCTCGTAGGTCGGGTTGGGTGTGGAGCCGCCCGCGTAGCCCACGGCGGTGGTCCAGACGCCGGGTGTTTGCCAGAAAAGTCGTTCGGCGCCCCAGAAACAACCCATCCCGAAGACAGCGGTCCGATGACCGGACGGGAACGGTGGCTGCAGCCCGCGGTCCGGGAACACCGCGTGGGACGAGGCGACCGACAACGGTTCCGCGCGGCCCGGCAGCGCGTCCTCAGTGGCCACTACCTGCGGTTTGTTGCGCCCGAACCACGACATGCGGCCAATATAACGGTGCGGTGCGCCACAACCAGGTCACGACTTGTGAGGCCCGCACGAAGGCATAAGTGGGCACGGGCACAATGTCCGAGTCTCATGTTCGCGCGGAAGGGGGTGCCAGGGGTGACCTGGCAAGACGAGCTGCAGAAGCTCGACAACGAACTCGCCTCTGGTCGGATCTCGGCTGACGACTACCGACGCCGCCGGGACGAGGTCCTTTCCGGGTCGGCCGGCGGTGGGCCTGCCCAGAATCCACAGAGCGGGCCATTCGCTCCTCCGTTCAAGTGGGAGGCGCAGCCGCCGAACACCTCGGACCGGACCCAGGTCGTCAACGTTCAGGGACAGGGGCCGCAGCAGAACCCGCAGACCCAGAACCCGAACCCGGACGCCACCCAGGTGGTGCCCGGTGGGCAGCGCGGTGGCGGCGACGCCGACCGCACGCAGTTCGTGGCGCCGGTGCAGCCCGGGCCCGGCGGGTGGGGGCAGCCCCAGCAGCAGCAACAGCAGGCGCCGCCTCCGTGGGTCGGCGGTGACTTCGACCAGATCAACCAGCCGTCACCGGGCTGGAGCCACGGGCCAGAGGTCTTCGACGAGTCCAGCGGCGGTGGCAAGGGCAAGATCTTCGCGATCATCGGCGTGGTGCTGGTGCTGGCGCTGATCGGTGGCGGCATCTGGTGGTTCACCGCGGGCAGCAAGTCCGGCGGCGGAACCACGGCGAGCAGCAACACGCCTCCGCCCTCGACCACGTCGTCGAGCGCCGGGCCGAAGCTGCCGCTCAACGGGCTGGCCGGCAAGGTCGACGCGGCCAACACCGGTCCGGTGACCGTGGAGAAGGCGTCGAAGGAGAAGTCGCAGTTCAGCCCGGACGAGGCCGCTCTCATGACCACGTGCGGTGCTGAGGCCGGCATGTCCCAGGTGCTCTTCGCCGACGACTGGTTCACCCAGGTCCACATCTTCACCTGCACCGACGGCGCGGCGGCCAAGACCGCGGCCGACGCGCTCGCCGAGGTCCAGAAGGGCTACGGCTTCGCCGCCACCACCGGGCCGAAGCAGCTGCCCGCGATGGTGTCGGAGAAGGCGACCGACGTGCCGGACGCGCCGTTCGACTCGCGCATCTTCTACGTCTCCGACAAGTCCCTCGTGCGGGTCGAGGTCCGCGGCAAGACCAAGGCCGCGATGGACACCGGCGCGGACAAGGTCGTCGCGGCGATCGACAAGAACTACCCCGCCAAGTGAGCGGTGCTGGCGTGCCACCGCCACGCGGTGGCGAGGATCTCGGGCAGACCGAACCTGGCACGCCAGCCCAGCACGTCGAAGGCTCGGGCCGGATCCGCCCACACCACGGGCGGGTCCCCCGGCCTCCGCTCGCCGAACGTCACCGGCAACGGCCGTCCTGCGACCTGCTCCAGCCCCTTCACGACCTGCAGCACCGAGTACCCCGTACCGGTGCCCAGGTTCAAGGCAGCCGACGAACCACCGGCCTGCAGATGCCCCAGTGCCAGGACGTGCGCCTCGGCCAGGTCCACCACGTGCGTGTAGTCGCGAACCGCGGTGCCGTCCTCGGTCGGGTAGTCGCTGCCGAACAACGTCACCGGTGGTCGCGCTCCCAAAGCCGCCTTCGCCAGCAGCGGCACCAGGTTGTGCGTCGGGCCCCAGTCCTCGCCGATGCTGCCGTCGAGCGCAGCTCCGGCCGCGTTGAAGTAGCGCAACGACATCCAGCGCAGGCCGTGCGCGTTCCCGTACGCCTCGATCATCCGTTCGCCCACGAGCTTGCTGTGGCCGTACGGGCTGATGGGCTGCAACGGGCTGTCCTCGGTGATCGGCAGCGTTTCGGCGGCGCCGTAGACCGAGCAGGACGACGAGAAGACCAGATCACGCACACCGGTGCCGACGAGGGCGTTCAGCACGGACAACGTGCCGGTGGCGTTGTTGTGGAAGTAAAGACCGGGGTCCTTCATGGACTCGCCGGGGTTCTTCAGACCCGCCAGATGAATGCAGGCCGTCACACCGTGGTCGCGAATGACCTGTTCCAGCTTCGCGGTGTCGGTGACGTCGATAGTGTGTACCGGGGTGCCAGGAGGTACGGCTTCCGGTGAGCCAGTGCGCATGTTGTCAACGACGACCACGCCACGCCCGGCGTCGGTCAACGCGTGCACGACGTGCGAGCCGACGTAACCCGCACCGCCGGTAACCAGGATCGTCACCGCTTGTCCTCCGTTCGACGGCGACAGGCTATGCCAGACCCACGAGGGGATTGATGTCGACCATGACTCGCCAGGTCGTGTACGTAGTCCCGGACGTCACGGAGCCGTCCGGCGGCGTGCGCGCCATGTACCGGCACGCGGAACTCGCTGAGCGCACCGGCTTCGACGCCAAGGTGTGGCACTTCGCCGAGGGGTTCCAGGTCGGGTGGTTCACCTCGACCGCGAAGGTCATCAGCGGTGAGACCTGCGAGCTCGGCCCCGACGACCTGCTGGTCGTCCCGGAGGTCATGGTGCTGGACGGGTTCGACCCGGCGCCCGGCGTGCGCAAGGTCGTCTACAACCAGAACCACTACTACACCTACGACAACTTCACGGGGACCGACTACCCGGCGTGGAAGCCCGCGCCGCAGGTGTGGGCGGGCTCCGAGGTCAGCGTGAAGGTGCTGGGCGCACTGCACCCCAAGCTCAAGGTCCAGCTGGTGCCGTACGTGATCGACACCGAGCTGTACCGCTTCGCCGAGGAGCGCAAGCGCAAGATCGTGTTGCTCCCCCGCAAGCGCCCGCGTGAGGCCGCCGTGCTGACCACGCTGTTCCGCAACGACAAGCGGTTCGCGGACGTCGAGGTCGTGTCGCTCGACGACGTGACCGAGCAGAAGATCGCCGACGAGCTCGCGGACGCGTCCGTGTTCATCGGGCTCGGCCGGGACGAGGGCTTCGGCCTGCCCGTCGCCGAGGCGCTCGCCGCCGGCTGTGTCGTCATCGGCTACCCGGCGGGCGGTGGCGCCGAGCTGTTCAAGGCTCCCGGCACGCACGCGGTCGAGGACGCCGACGTGCTGACGATCGTCGAGAAGGCCGCCGCGGTGTTCGCGCAGGAGCCGTCGATCGAGGAGCGCCGGACCTACCGCGCGTGGGTCCAGGAGCACTACTCCGAGGACTCGCTGGTCAAGCACCTGCAGGCCGCGGTCACCGCCGCTGCGAGGACCAAGACGAAGGGCGGCATCGCTCGCCACCCGTTGTCCCAGGTCGTCACCCCGGAGGCGGACCCGGCCACCGACCAGCTGGAGCGCAGCCTCCAGTTCGCCGACGAGCAGAAGGCCGCCCGTGAGCGCGCCGAGTCGGTCGCGACCGGTCTGGAGGACGCGCTGGGCAAGGCCCTCGCGGAACTGGAGGAGTCCCGCCGCCGCGAATACGTGGTGGCGCAGGAGCTCCACGACCTCAAGAACGAGTACACCGAGCTGGCCAAGGCCGCCGAACGCCTCACCGCGCTCGACGAGGCCACCACGCTGCTCGCCGAGTACGCCCGCGACAACGACCGCCTCAACCGCAGGCTGGACGAGGAGATCCGCGAGCACCAGCACTGGCGCACCACGCTGCAGGACAAGATCGCGGACCTCGAGCGCTCCACGTCGTGGCGCGTCACGGCACCTCTGCGCAAGGCCACCGGCGTGATCAAGGGCGGCCGCAATGCCTGACCAGCGGCCTGATCTGCGTCTGCGCGTCGTCCAGTCGCGGTTCCAGAACGCGTTCTTCCACGAGCTGGCCGAGGCCATCGTCGACGAGGCGAACCGGCTCGGCGTGCCGGCCGACGTCGTGACGTCCGTCGTGGACACCGAGCCCGACGACGTCTTCGTCCTGCTGCCCACGCACGAGTACGCGGTGCTGGAGGGCGGGCAGTTCCTGGAGGACCCGCGGCTGGCCAGGCGCTGCATCGGGATCACCGCCGAGCAGCCGTCGTCGTCGCACTTCGACACGAACGTCTACTACGGACACAAGCTCGGCGCGGTGTTCGACTTCAGCACCCTGTCGGTCAAGCGCTACCAGGCGCAGGGCATCGCGGCGGAGCACCTGCAGTTCGGCTGGACGCCCTCGTGGGACAAGTTCGACCCGGACGCCGACGAGCACGAGCTGGACGTGCTGTTCCTGGGCTGCGCGACGCCACGTCGTGAGCACGCGCTGTCCAAGATCGGCCGGCAGCTGTGGTCCCGCCGCAGCCGCCTGATCCTGTCCGACAACGCGGCGCCGAACATCGGCGACCACGCGGCGTTCGTGACGGGTGAGCGCAAGCGGGAGTTGTTGGCGGGCACCAAGGTTCTCGTCAACATCCACCAGGCGGACGAGCCGTACTTCGAGTGGCTGCGCGCCGCGGAGGCCGCGCACTGCGGTGCGGTGATGCTGTCCGAGACCTCGCTGCACACCGAGCCGTTCCAGCACAACGAGCACCTGGTGTTCTCCGCGCTGTCCACGATGCCGCACGCGCTGGCCTCGTTGCTGGAGGACCCAGACCGGCTGAAGACGTTGCGCCGCAACGCCTACGCGCTGATCCAGGAGAACCCCTTCTCCGTCGGCGTCGAGAAGCTCGTGTCGGTGGCTCAGGACCTGCGGGGGACCCACGAGGGCCACCAGCTGAAGCTCGGCCCGAGCCGCACGCAGCCGTTCCGGCAGAAGATCACGCCGTCCTGGGAGCGTCAGCCCGAGAGCATCGACGCGGTGCGCCAGGCGATCCGCGAGATGCGGCTCGACATCATCGACCTGCGCCGGCGCGTTTCGACCGACCCTGCGATCGACCCGACGCCGGTGGTCGAACGCCGCACGCCCGCGTGGGACCGCAGCACACCGCGCGTCTCGGTGATCATGGCTCTGTACAACCACGAGCCGTACGTCGTGGAAGCGCTGGAGTCCGCCGCGTCCGGCTCGTACAACGACCTCGAGATCATCGTCGTCGACGACTGCTCCAACGACGGTTCGAACGAGACCGTGCGCAAGTGGATGGACCGCAGCCCGCACGTCCCGATGACGCTGGTGCGGCACCCGGTCAACCGCGGTCTGCCGCGCTCGCGCAACGAGGCGTTCCGGCACGCGCGCGGCGAGCTCGTGTTCGTGCTCGACTCGGACAACGCGATCGTGCCGACCGGCCTGGAACGCCTGGTGGCCGCCATCGACGCCGAACCGGACGCGTCGTTCGCGTACGGCGTGCTGCAGCGGTTCGACTCGACCGGGCCCGTCGGCCTGATGGGCGTGTGGCCGTGGGAGCCGTGGCGGCTGCGCTACGGCAACTACATCGACGCGATGGCGTTGATCAGGCACGAGGCGCTGAAGAAGCTCGAGGGCTACACGCTGGACCGCCGCCTGCACGGGTGGGAGGACTACGAGCTGTGGTGCCGGGTCGCGGAAAGCGGCGGGCACGCGGCGCACGTGCAGACGATCGTCGGCCGCTACCGGCAGTCGGCGACCTCGATGCTCAGCCTCACGAACATCTCCCAGGACGCGGGCTTCGACGCCGTCCGGGAGAGCTGCCCGCGCCTGATGTCCGGTGCGCTCGAACTGCAGGTGGACGCCCTCGGTGATTGGCTGTCGTCCATCCGCGGCGAGCGCGAGGCGCGTGACGTGTGGCTCAGCAACTGGGAGGCGCAAAACGCCTAGCCATAGGCGTTTCGTAGCCTAGGTTTCACTCGTTCGTGTCTTTGGTCCTGGGGGAGGGGTTGGTTCACGCCATGCGTGCAGTGGTCACCGGCGGTGCGGGATTCATCGGATCGCACCTGGTAGACGCGGTGCTCGACCGCGGCTGGTCGGTAGTGGTCGTGGACGACTTCTCCTCCGGGCTCGAGGAAAACGTCACGAGGTACGCGGACGAGCCGCGCTTCGAGTTCATCGAGGCGGACATCTGCGGTGACTGGACCGTCGAGGGTCCCGTCGACCTGGTGCTGAACTTCGCCTCCCCCGCGTCGCCGCCGAAGTTCCTCGAGCGTCCGCTGGAGACGCTGGAGGTCGGCTCGACGGGCATGAAGAAGGTCGCCGAGATGGCGATGGCGAAGGGCGCCCGCCTGATCCAGGCGTCGACCAGCGAGGTCTACGGCGAGCCGCAGGTGCACCCGCAGCCCGAGGAGTACTGGGGCAACGTCAACCCGATCGGCCCGCGCAGCGTCTACGACGAGTCCAAGCGGTACGCGGAGGCCATGCTCGGCGCCTACCACCGCATGGGCCTGCTCGACGTCGGCGTCGTGCGCATCTTCAACACCTACGGCCCGCGCCTGCACGCCACGGACGGCCGTGTGGTGTCCAACTTCGTGCACCAGGCGTTGAGCGGCAAGCCGTTGAGCGTCTACGGCACGGGCAAGCAGACCCGCAGCTTCTGCTACGTCGGCGACCTGGTCCGCGGCATCCTCGCGCTGGCGGACCTCAAGGGCGAGCTCGGCCCGGTGAACCTCGGCAACCCGCAGGAGATCACCGTTCTGGAGCTCGCGCAGATCGTCGGCGAGCTGACCGGGGTGTCGGTGAGCCTGGAGTACTCGGACCTGCCGACCGACGACCCGACGCAGCGCAAGCCGGACATCACCCGCGCGCAGTCGTTGCTGGGCTGGGAGCCCGAGGTCGACCTGCGCGAGGGTCTCGTGAAGACGATCGAGTGGTACTCGGCGCACGCCTTGGTGCGTTAGCGGCCGACTCCGTGTGAGGTGAGGCCGGCGCGCGTCAGGATGTCGACGTCGAGCAGGTTGCGGGTGTCCACCACGACCTGCCCGGTCATCGTCCCGGCGAGCGCCGCCCAGTCCAGCGACCGGAACTGAGGCCACTCGGTCAGCACGACGAGCGCGTTCGCGTCCTTCGCCGCCTGCTGCACGTCGTCGACGACCGTGACGTCGTCCGTGACGCCCTCGACCGCGTTCGGGATGGCCGGGTCGTACGCGATGAGCTCGGCGCCCTCGTTCTTGAGCATCTTCGCGATCTTCAGCGCCGGGGAGTCGCGGAGGTCGTTGGTGCCCGCCTTGAACGCGAGACCCAGCAGCCCGAGCTTCTTGCCCGCGAGGTCTCCGCCCACCGCGTCCGCGATCTTGCGGATGATCAGCCGGCTCTGCTTCTCGTTGGTGTTGATCGTGGCGCTGAGCAGCTCGAACTCGTGCCCGGCCGCTTCGGCGATCTGCAGCAGCGCGTGCGTGTCCTTGGGCAGGCACGACCCGCCCCAGCCCGGCCCCGGCTGCAGGAACGACTGCCCGATGCGCTGGTCGAAGCCCATGCCCTCGGTGACGTTGGCGATGTCCGCGCCGAGCCGCTCGCACAGCTCGGCCATGGCGTTGACGTAGCTGAGCTTCATCGCGAGGAAGCAGTTGGCGCTGTACTTCACCAGCTCGGCGCTGGCGGCGTCCATGAGGACCGTGGGAGCGCCCAGGCGTGCGTAGAGGGCGGACACGCGCTCAGCGGCGTTCTGGGCGTCACTGCCGACGACGATCCGGTCGGGGTGCATGAAGTCCTTGACCGCGCTGCCCTCGCGCAGGAACTCCGGGTTGCTGGCGACGAACACGTCGTCGCGCCCGAGCAGTTCGAGGACGCGGGCCGCGGTGCCGACCGGAACCGTGGACTTGTTGACGACGACCGTCCCCGGCGCGAGGAGGTCCTTCATCTCGGCGACCGCGGCTTCGACGGCCCTGAGGTCTGCCGCGCCACCTTCACCCATCGGCGTCGGTACACAGAGGAACACGACCTCGGCGTCCTGCACGGCGTTGCGCACGCCGACGACGAACTCCAGGCGCCCGGCGGCGATGCCCTCCTGGACGAGTTCGGTGAGCCCTGGCTCGAAGATCTGGACTTCGGCCTTCCTGAGCTGCTCGACCTTCTTCTCGTCGATGTCCGCGCAGACGACGTGGTGCCCCAGCGACGCGAGGCAGGCAGCTGAGGTAAGCCCGACGTACCCGGCCCCGACGACCGCAACCCGGCGAACGAACATCCCCAAACCGCCCTTGATCAGCGCGAACAGATGACGGCCGATCGTCGCACAGCTACCTGTCCCGCCGAGGCGGATTGGCGCGGCCGTGAGATCTCTCGCAGGGACTCTGTTAAGAACGCGAGTCGGTGCGACTTGCAACCGATGAGGAGTGCTAGACGTCTACTACGGGTGTAGGTCACCACTCGGAGGCGACACATGTGGATCACAGTGACATTAGTCACATTAGGCGGTTTGGCGTTCCTGACGCGAACCGTAATGGCCCTCCTGGCCGTTTCCTCCAACAAGGACGTCCGTGATTACCCTAAGCCACAGACGTCCACCAATTGAGATACTCGTTCGGAGTACGTCTTACGGACGAACGTTGACTTACCGTACGATCCTTTCGGGTCGTATGACTGATCAGTCACCCGAAGGGGACCTCACAGGGGTAGGTGCGCCATGGACCACGCACTGAGCAAGGTCATCGAGCTGCGCGAGAACGGCTTTCAGTTCCTCCACCTGAGGGACGACGCCGGCCAGCTCGACCGCATCATGGCGTTCAAGCAGCGCAGAGGGTTCATCGACTCGATCCTGTTCTGGTCGGAGACAGAGGCGCGCGCGGGACGTCTGCCCGCGGTCCGCGACTCGGCCCGCCCGGCCCAGGCCGTGTGGATCTACGAGGGGCCACTGGTCGAGGCTGTGGACAGGTTGCTGGACCTGCCTGAGCCCGGTGCCCGCAACGCGCCCATGCTGATGAAGGCGACCGCTTCCGACCTGGCTGTCGTGACGACGTTGCCGTTCAAGTTGAAGCTTCCACCGGGCGCGATCGCCTAGGCTTGTTGGTTCTTTTCGGAGTCGCCACGCTTTGTAGCGACTTTGAACCATGCCCGAACGGGCAACCGGAATGACACGGCTTGTCCTATTTCGCGCGGGCCCGCCATGTTCAACACGACCTGAATGGTGACCTTCGGTAGCAAGCCCAGCCTTGATGACGATCGTCATGCCAAAGGATGAAGAAGTTCCCTCGCCTGAGTTACGCAGCTTGATGTAGAGGGTCCGAACACGAAACGTTCGCGCCCATGAACCTCAGGAAGACCGTCACCGGGGCCGCTGTTGCCCTCGGCAGCGCCACCGTCATGCTCGGCCTGGGTGGTATCGCGCACGCTGACACCGCGGACGCCACTGCTCACACGCAGCCCGACATCGGCGGGCAGCTGGGCGAAATCGCGACCGCCGGCGACCTCGCGAAGGTCGACACCTCGGACGTGGCCGGCAAGATCCAGGCCGTCAACGCGCAGGACGCGGACGTCACCGCGCTCGTCGAGAACGTCGACGCCGGCGGCAACGGCGTTCCCGCCGCCACGCTGCTCGGCCTCAACGAGCCGACCGCTCCGTGGAACGGTTTCGCGCACGTCGACATCTGATCCAACCAGTACTTCCTGGCCGGGGCGGCGCCCGATTCCCTCCCCCTCGAATCGGGCGCCGTTCCACTTATTCACGGAGCGAAACGCCTTGAGCATCAAGAAGATCGTCGCGTCCGCTGGTATTGCCGCCGGTGCGATCGCCGCACTGGCCGGCACCGCGCAGGCCGCGCCGTCGCCCGCGCCGCAGCTGCCGGACGTCGACCCGATCAGCAAGGTCAGCGACCTCGGTGAGAGCGCCGGCATCAGCACGCTGCACAACTTCGGTGGCGCCAACGTGGAGATGATCCACGACGGCACCGAGGTCATCGGCGGCTAACGTCCTACCGCGTAACCCTGTGCGCCGCGTGGATTCGCACCGGCGCGCAGGAGTCCGTCGCTCACATCCCTCGCGACGGCGGACATCCGGCCCAAGGTCCACTCGCCGGCGTCGACCACCTGGTGCCCGCGCGAACGCAGGTCATCAAGAACGGCCCTTCCCACACGTGACTCGATGACGAGTTCGCCGGGTGTCCAGGCCCGGGGGTAGAACGAGCTCGGGAACGCGTTCGAGTGCCACATCGGCGAATCGATCGCTTCCTGCAGGTTCAGCCCCGCCTGGTGCGCCAGCCAGAAGCCGAGCTGCCACTGGTCCTGCTGGTCCCCGCCGGGCGTGCCGAACGCCAGCGCCGCCTGACCGTCGCGCAGTGCCATCGACGGCGACAGCGTGATCCGCGGGCGCTTGCCGGGAGCCAGCGAGTTCGGCAGACCCTTGTCCAGCCAGAACATCTGGGCGCGGCTGCCCAGGCAGAAGCCGAGCGACGGGATCGTCGGCGACGACTGCAACCAGCCGCCGGACGGGGTCGCGGAGACCATGTTGCCCCAGCGGTCCACCACGTCGACGTGCACGGTGTCTCCGCGCGTCACGCCGGAACGTGCCACGGTCGGTTCGCCGATCGCCCCGGTCGGGTCGGTCACCAGTGCCGACGGGCCGCCGACGATGTGCTTGGGCAGCAACGGTTCCCGGCCGTCGGGCGAGCCGGGACGCAGCTCGAAGGAAGCCTCGGATCCAATCAACGCCCGACGGTCGGAGGCGTAGGAGCGAGACAGCAAGGTCTCGAGCGGGACGTCGCTGACGTCGCCGTACCAGGCTTCCCGGTCAGCGAACGCGAGCTTCGCGGCTTCGACAGCGAGGTGGATCGTCTCCGCGGTGGGCTTGCCGTCCACATAGGACAGGTCGTAGCCCTCCAGCAACCGGAGCTGTTGCGCCAGAACGGGTCCCTGCGTCCACGCACCGGCCTTGACCAGCGACCACTCGCCAAAATCAACAGTCAGCGCGTCCTCGTACGACGCCTCCCACGACGCCATGTCGGCACCGGTCAGCACACCCGCGTGGTCACGGCCCGAGTCGTCGCGGAACTCCGAACGGCAGAATTCGTCGATCTGCGCGGCGACGAACCCCTGCGACCACGCCCGGCGCGCGGCCTCGATCTGCGCCTCACGATCCGAGCCGGCGGCCTCGGCGGCGGCCAGCAACCACTCCCACGTGTCGGCGAGCTTCGGGTTGCGGAAACGGCCGCCACGCACCGGCAGCGACCCGCCGGGCATCCACTGCGCGGCGGAGGTCTGCCAGTGATCGCGGAACAGGTCGGAGACCATCTCGATGGTGTCGACGACGCGGGAGATCAGCGGGAAGCCGTCACGGGCGTAGCCGATCGCCTTGTCCAACACGTCGCGCAACGACTTGGTGCCGTGGTCACGCAGGAGAGTGAGCCAACCGTCCCACGCACCCGGCACCGTCGCGGCCAGCAGCCCGCTGCCGGGCACCAGCTCGAGGCCCAACGACGTGTAGTGCTCGATCGACGCACCGGCCGGCGCCACACCCTGACCGGAGAGCACGCGCGGCGCGGACCCAGCCGCCGCGAAGATGATCGGAACCTCGCCACCGGGGCCGTTGAGGTGCGGTTCCACGACCTGCAACACGAATCCGGCGGTCACTGCGGCGTCGAAGGCGTTACCGCCGTCCTCCAGCACGGACATGGCCGCAGAGGAGGCCAGCCAGTGGGTCGAAGCGACCATGCCGAAGGTGCCGACGAGTTCGGGGCGCGTGGTGAACACCCCATAAAGGTATGCGACGCTAACTAAATTGCGTGACTCCGAGTGACGCACGCCCCACACCCAAATGGAGCAGTGCACAGCTGGCAAGCGCGAACCGGGCAGCATCGCCCGGTTGGCCGCCCCTAGAAGGCCGTACGACTTTCGTTGTAGCTGACCGTGACAGATCTCCTACTAGAGGTCTACCGGCGCGGAGGATGTTTCGAACACGGTCGAACGGCACAGTTCTCAGCATGGGAATTCTGACGATCGCGACGATCTTCATCGGCCTCGCGCTGCTGGCGGCGGTGCCTCTGGTGGCGCTGCTGCACTGGACCGACCGTTGATGTTCAGGTAACGAGCGTTAACCTCCTCGCGAGCAGTTCTTCTCGAGGAGGATGAAGGCATGGAGATCTCGGGTACCGCGGCCATCGTCACGGGTGGCGCGTCCGGTCTCGGCGGCGCGACCGCACGTGCGCTGGCGGCGCGTGGAGCGCAGGTGTTCGCGCTCGACCTGCCCGGCGCCATCGAGAAGGCCGACGTGATCGAGAACGTCACGTACCTGTCGGCCGACGTGACCTCCGGCGAGCAGGTCGCCGCCGCCGTGGACACCGCCGCCGGCTCCGGCAACCCGCTGCGCATCACGGTCAACTGCGCGGGCATCGGCCCGTCGACCAGGACCGTCGGCAAGACCGGCCCGCACGACCTCGACCTCTACCGCAAGGTCATCGAGATCAACCTGATCGGCACGTTCAACGTGCTGCGCCTGGCCGCCGCCGCGATGGGCAAGACCGAGGAGCTCGAGCACGGCGCCCGCGGCGTCATCATCAACACCGCCTCGATCGCCGCGTTCGACGGCCAGATCGGCCAGGTCGCCTACTCGTCGTCCAAGGGCGGCGTCGTCGGCATGACCCTCCCGGCCGCACGCGACCTGAGCAACGTGGGCATCCGCGTGCTGACCATCGCACCCGGCATCGTCGACACCCCGATGCTCGCCACGGTCTCCGACGAGTTCCGCGCGGGCCTCGCCGCCGGCATCCCGTTCCCGAAGCGCCTGGCCCAGCCGTCCGAGTACGCGCAGCTCGCGCTCTCGATCATCGAGCACGACTACCTGAACGGCGAGGTCATCCGCATGGACGGCGCTCTCCGGATGGCTCCCCGCTAGAGATCTCCCGCGTACGGCAGACGGGACATGGCGTCCGAGGTCATCCACTCGCGCAGGCGGTGGGTGGCCCGGACGTCGTCCTCGTTGTACTCGAGCAGCCGCTGCCGCTGGGCGACGTCCAGCTCGTCACCGTTCAGCCCGACCGCGGACCGGTACCAGCGCATGGAGTTCTCGCCACCGGCCTCGGGATCGCGCCACGTGAAGCCCGCTACCGGCGCGATGATCTTCAGGCCCTTGCCGTGGGCGCACAGGAACTGCTCGCGGACGATGCCGAACAGGTCCACCCACGAGTCCGACCCGATGAACTCCTTGATCTGCGCCACCGTCGGGATGCCGGGCTTGCCGGCGAACCGTTCCGCCGACGCCAGCAGCCAGCGGTTCTCGGCCAGCTCGTTGTAGCAGTAGGCGCGGAACGACAGGCCGCGTGCCTTGGCGCGCAGCCGGATTCCGGTGAGCCAGGTCCAGAACTCGGCGAACG
Source organism: Lentzea miocenica (assembly GCF_033949945.1). Taxonomy (NCBI): domain Bacteria; kingdom Bacillati; phylum Actinomycetota; class Actinomycetes; order Pseudonocardiales; family Pseudonocardiaceae; genus Lentzea; species Lentzea miocenica. The sequence continues at coordinate 54,410 of NZ_JAXAVW010000014.1, read as the reverse complement.
AGCGGGCCTCGTCGTCGCACGGCAGCGCGTCCCAGGTGACGAACGCGCGGTAGCCGTGTTCCTCGTCGATGTCCTTTCCGGACAGCAGGCAGCCCCACATGTACGCGCCGAGATCGCCGAAGCTCTCCATGTCGACGTCGACCTCGACGTCCGCGCGCGGCACGTTCATCTCGGGCACGCGGCGCACCAGGGACAGATCCCGCAGCCAGGCGCGGGCGAGCACCACGGCGTCGCCGAACGGCATGCCCACCAGCTGGATCGGGCCGTCACCGGCCGGGTCGAACTCCGCCAGCTTGTCCACAGTGGACAGGCCGATCTTGCGCAGCGCCGCCGCGTCCTCGCCGCGCACGACGAGGCTGACGTCCCGGCCCTGCTTGAGATCGTTGTCGCACGTAGGCCACCACGGGCAGGTCTTGCAGTCGACGATCCGCGACGGGCGGGCGAGCGCGTCCTTCTGGTTCGCGGCAGCCATGGCCACCGACAACCGGTCGCTGAACCGGGCGTCGTACTCCGCCAGCGCGTTGCGGCCGCCGGGCCACGTCGGCGCCTCCAGGTCGTGCCACAGCACGACATCCGCGTCCATGCCGATCACGCCGCCGGTGGCGCGCCCGTTCCGGGCATATCCGGCGGCCTGCAGCTGCCGTTGCGCGTGGGCAAGCCTGAGCTGGTCACGCGGCTGCGGACGGACCTTGCGATGAGGGTCCGTGCGGCTGCCGTCGGGCAACGGCATCGTCAACGGGCTCGTGCGCGCGCCCTGACCGGGATCGGTGATCTTGTGCCGGACCACGAGCACCGGCACGTAACCGGTGGAGTCCTTGACCAACAGGTCGATGCCGCCGCGCCGGCCGCCACGCGGATCACGCGGCAGTGCGGCGCCCCAGATGTACTGCGCGCCCATCTCCATCGCGGCGAGCGTCACTCGTTCCCGGTCCGCGCTGCGCACGTCCGGTCCGCTCGGCACTTCGAAGAGATTGGAGCCGACGATTCTTCCGAGCGCGTCCGCCACCGCACGACGGTGGTTCGTCGCGTCCGCTTTCCGTTGTTCCGAAGCCGGATCCGGCGCCGCCTTGGGAGCGTCGCGCATCTCCGGATCGTTTTCGAGGTGCACCCGCCGCCGACAACGAGTGACCACGCCGGCGTCTAGCTGCACCTGGGAAGTCACGGATGCAGCGTATGTCGCGCGTCGAGGAGATGTGTCGGCAACCTGGGCAGTAAGTTTCTCCTGACGGAGGAGGTGTACCCGAATGGCGCGCAAAGCGAAGGCCGGCTTCACGCCCAGCAGGGCGAAGAACCTGGTCGGTGTCGCGAAGGTGGTGGCGCCCGCGCTCATTCCGGTGCTGGCCCCGGTGATCGCTCGCGGAGCTGGGCTTTTGAGCGAGCAGTACGACCGGTACCGCGCGCGCCGGCTCGGCATCGACGTCGCGGACATCGGGAAGTACTCCGGCTACGGCGCCCGGCTGCACGCGCGGATTGTCGGCTTTTCGGAGTCCTTGGAGACATTGCGGGCTTCTGATTCCGATTGGGTTTCGAAGACCGAGGCACGGCTCGCCCAACTCCTCGCCGCGGTGCGCGCAGCCGAACGCATGCCGACGGCCCGGCGCAAAGCAGCGCACCGGGCCGTCGGAACCGATCTGGAGATGCTGGAGCAGGAACTGCTCAGGCGCCTGAACGTGCGCTGACGTTCGGGGCCTTCCCGGTCACCTCGGCCACGGCCCTCACCGCCGCGTCCTCGACCACCTGTCCTGGATCGAGGTGCGCGGTGACCTCCTCCATCACCTCGGCGACCCGTTCCTCACGCCTGATCATCGGGTCGGAACGCAGGTCCTTCGCGAGCGACACGCACAGCCCGACCATCACGACCATGAACGGCAGGGCCGCGATGATCGTCAGGTTCTGCAGCCCTGTCAGCGCGTTGGACCCGCCGACCAGCAACATCACCGCGGCGACGGCACCGGTCAGCACACCCCAGAAGATCACCACGGGTTTCGCCGGCCGGATCGTGCCCTGTTGCGAGAGCGTTCCCATCACGATCGAGGCGGCGTCCGCACCGGACACGAAGAAGATCGCCACCAGCAACATGACGATGACACCGGCGATGGCCGCGAGCGGGAACTGGTCGAGCAGCGAGAAGAGCTGCGACTCCGGTGTGGACTGACCGGCCAGGTCGACACCGTTGCGCTGTTCGAAGATCGCCGTCCCGCCCAGGATCGCGAACCACACGAGCGACACCGCGGACGGCACCAGGATCACGCCTGCCACGAACTGCTTGATCGTGCGGCCACGCGAGATCCGCGCGATGAACATGCCGACGAACGGCGTCCACGAGATCCACCACGCCCAGTAGAAGATCGTCCAGCCGGACATCCAGGTCTGGGTCGCGTCACCACCGGACGCCGCGGTGCGGCCGGCCATGTTCGCCAGCTCGCGGAAGTAGTCGCCCAGCGCGGTCGGCAGCAGGTTCAGGATGAAGATCGTCGGGCCGACCACGAACAGGAACAGCGCCAGCACCACGGCCAGCACCATGTTGATGTTCGACAGCCACTGGATGCCCTTCGCGACACCCGACACGGCGGAAGCGACGAACGCCACGGTGAGGATCGCGATGATCGCGACCAGCACGCCCTTGCCGACGTTGCCCGCCCAGCCGGCAGCTTCCAGCCCGCTCCCGATCTGCAGGGCGCCGAGACCGAGGGAGGCGGCCGAGCCGAACAGGGTGGCGAAGATCGCCATCACGTCGATCGCACGACCCCAGCCCGATGCCGCGCGACGTCCCAGCAGCGGCGCGAACGCGGAGCTGATCAGCGAGGACCGGCCGCGGCGGAAGCTGCTGTACGCGATGGCGATGCCGACGATGGCGTAGATCGCCCACGGGTGCAGCGTCCAGTGGAAGAGCGTGGTGGCCATCGCGGTCTCGAGGGGATCGCCCTCGGTGCCGGGTGGCGGCTTCACGTAGTGGGTGAGCGGCTCGTTGACGCCGTAGAACATCAACCCGATGCCCATGCCGGCGCTGAACATCATCGCGACCCACGAGACGGTCTTGAACTCGGGTTTTTCGTCGTCCCGGCCCAGCGGGATCTTGCCGTAGCGGCTGAACGCGAGCCAGAGGGCGAACACCACGAACCCGGAGGCCGTGAGCACGAACGCCCATCCCAGGTTCTGGATGATCCAGGAGAGCGCGCTCTTGGAGGCAGAGGCCAACGAGTCTGTTCCGACAATTCCCCAGGTCACGAACGCGATCGTGAGACCTGCGGCAACGCCGAACACAACCCGGTCGGTACGGCCCGGCCTGTCGCATTGAACGGTCATGCGGCCCTAGATACCCACTCATAGACCGGGACAAACTCCTCCGATTACCCTCACTTGCGTGAGCACCCGGTCGAGTGAGTTGCGCACCCTTCGTGGTGCCGCGCTCGCGCTGACCTCGTCCACGCTCACGATCGCCGCGCACGGACTCGGCGGCGGAGAGCTTTCGGAGTTCATCCACGCGTTGCCGTTGGTGGTGCTGATCGCGTTCGCCGCGTCGTCACTCGCCGACAAGCGCACCGGCAGGCTCTCGGTCATCGCCGGGCTCGGCACGGCCCAGCTCGCGCAGCACCTGCTGCTGACCTGGGTCAACCACGAGCACACGAACACGCTCACCGGGCAGATGTTCGTGGCGCACCTCGTCGCCGCGACCCTCACCGGGTTGCTGCTGTTCCACGCCGAGAACGCCCTGTTCAGGCTGTTCGCCGCCGTCACCCGCCTGATCCCCCGCAGGCTCACGCCGCAGCCGGTCTCGACGCCGGTGCGGACGTTCACCAGCACGCCGTACATGAGGAACGAGCACACGATCCTCTACACGCGCGCGCACGGCAGGCGCGGACCTCCTCGTAGTTCCTGATCACCCAAAACCCAAACCCCTTTGGCAATCAGGAGCTACAACTTCATGTCGACAAATCGATTTGGCGTGCGCGCGCTCGCCGTCTTCGCCGTTGCCGGATTCGCCGTGCTCGGCACCCCGACCATCGCATCGGCGCACGTCAGCGCCCAGCCGTCCGAGTTCACCCAGGGCGGCCGCGCCACCTTCGCGTTCCGCGTGCCGAACGAGCGCGACAACGCAGGCACCACCAAGATCGAGGTGACGCTGCCGCAGGACACCCCGCTCACGTCGGTGCGCACGAAGCCGCTGGCCGGGTGGAAGGCCGAGGTCGTCAAGGGCAAGCTCGACAAGCCCGTGACCGTGGCCGGCAAGGAGATCACCGAGGCTTATCGGACCATCACCTGGACCGCCGAGCCCGGTGTGAAGATCAACGTCAACGAGTACCAGGAGTTCTTCGTCGCGATCGGCACCCTGCCGGAGGGCAAGGACGAGCTGGAGCTCCCGACGAAGCAGACCTACGAGAACGGCGAGGTCGTGGACTGGGCGCAGGCGGCCGGTGCCGACGGCAAGGAGCCGGAGCACCCGGCCCCCGCGCTGAAGCTCGCCGCGAAGAAGGCCGCTGACGACGGCCACGGTGGCCACGGCACGACGCCCGCCGCCAACAGCACCGACACGCACGAGGCGTCGGCTGCCGGCTCCGACAAGACCGCCCGCTACCTCGGTGGCGCCGGTCTGGCCGTCGGCGCGCTCGGCCTGGGCTTCGGCGTCGGCGCGATCCTGCGTTCGCGGCGCAAGGCATGAAGCGCGCACTCATCGCGTTCCTGTTCGCTGGTGCGGCCGTGCTCGTCACGGCCGCCCCCGCGGCGGCGCACAACGCGCTGATCAGCAGCGACCCGAAGGACAAGACGTCGCTGGACGCGGGTCCGGCGAGCGTCACGCTGACGTTCGACCAGGACGTGCAGGGCGGCCAGGGCATCAACACGATCTCGGTCGTGGACGCCAACGGTGGCCACTACGAGGTCGCGGGCGACCCGACGATCAAGGACAACGCGGTCTCCGCGAAGGTCAACGCGCTCGGCAAGGCCGGGCAGTACAAGATCGGCTACCGCATCCTGTCGGCGGACGGCCACCCCGTGTCCGGTGAGCTGACGTTCACGCTGACCAAGGACGGCACGGGCACACCCACCACGCCGGCGAACGCGAACGCCTCGACCGGCGACAGCGGATCGAGCGACGGCCTGCCCATCTGGGTGTGGATCGTCGGCGCCGTGGTGCTGCTCGGCGGCGGCGTGTTCTTCGCGCTGCGCGGTGGCGGAGGCGCGAAGGCATGAGTGACGTCCGGACCACCGCCCCCACCCACTACCGCGTGCTCGCCGGGCTCGTCCTCGGCGCACTCGGAGGCATCGCGCTCGGCCTCGTGCTGGCACCACCTGTCGTGGTCGCCGGGGTCGTCGACGCCGGGGCGGCGGTCCGGTACGGCCTGCCGGTCACCAGGGTGCTGCTGGACGTCTCGGCGACGATCGTCGTCGGGTTGTCGATCCTGCCGAAACTGCTCGGCTTCGACCGTCCGACGCACACCGAACCCGTCATGCGGATCGCCCGGCCGGCCGCGGTCATCGCCGCCGCCGTCTGGGTGATCACCGCGTTGACGGCGATCGTGCTGCAGGCCGCCGAACTGCGGCCGGGCAGCAACGTCAGCATCGGCAACGCGATCGACTACATCGGAGCAGTCGGCGCCGGCAAGGGCCTGCTGTTCAGCGCGGCCTGCGCGTTCGTCTACCTGATCATCGGCGTGATGGCCGTGCGCAGCGGCGAGTCCGTACCCGCTGAGCTGCGGATTCTCATCTCGATGTTCGGTCTGCTGCCGATCCCGGTGACCGGGCACGCTTCCAACTGGAAGTACCACGACTACTCGATGGTCTCCATGGAGCTGCACGTGCTGGGCGCGGCCGCGTGGACCGGCGGGCTCGGTGCGTTGATGGCGCTGGTCGCCTACCGCAAGGGACTGCTCGCGATCGCGTTGCCGAAGTTCTCGAAGGTCGCGACCATCTCGCTGATCGTCGTGTCGGTGACCGGCCTGTTCAACGGCCTGCTGGAGCTGATCCTCAACCCGGTCGTCCCGTTCCCGCAGTCGATGTTCACGACCGGCTACGGGTTGCTGTTCATCGGCAAGGCGGTGTGCGCGGGGCTGATCGCGGTGCTCGGCGCGCACATCCGGTGGCGGCTGCTGCCGAAGATCTCCCAGCACAAGGTCACCGCGATCGTGCAGTGGGCGGTGTTCGAGGTGACCGTCATGGGCGTGGCGTTCGGCCTCGCGGTGGTGCTCAGCCGCGCCCCCGTCAGCTGAATCCCATCGCCACGCGCACCAGGTCGGCGACGGCACGCGACCTGCTGTGCGGCGGCCAGGCGATCACCGTCGTCACCTTCGGCGCGTCCACGACCGGTACCGCGGCCAGGCCTTCGAGCAGACCCGTGCGGACGACTTCCGGCATGACCGCGACGGCGCGGCCCAGCGCGATCATCTGGAACAGCTGCGTCAGGTTGTGCACCTCCACGCCGGGACCGGGAAGGTAGGTGCCGTCGGGCTCCGGCCAGCGCGCGAGCTCCGGCAGGTCGATGACGTCGGCCATCCGCAGCCGCGCCGCACCGGCGAGTGGATGCGAGGTCGGCAGGATCGCGAACTGGCTCTCGGTGCGCAGAGGCTCGACGTCGAGGCCAGCGGTCGAGTCATACGGTTCGTGCAGGATCGCCACGTCGGCCCGGCCGTCGAGCAGCGGTTGCCGGGTGTGGGCCTCGCACAACAGCAGGTCGACGGCTACCGCACCGGGTTCGGCGGCGTAGGCGTCGAGCAGTTTCGCCAGCAGTTCGCTGGAACCTCCGGCCTTGGCGGCCAGCACCAGCGAAGGCCTGTCGACGGTGCGGGTGCGTCTCTCGGCCGCAGCGACCGCACCGAGGATCGCCCTGCCCTCGGCCAGCAGCAGCGCACCCGCCTCGGTGAGCGACACCTTCCGGCTGGTGCGGGTCAGCAGCGCGACGCCGAGGCGGTGCTCGAGCTGGGCGATGGTCCGCGAGAGCGGCGGCTGGGCGATGCCGAGACGGTCGGCAGCGCGGCCGAAGTGCAGCTCCTCGGCGACCGCGACGAAGTACCGAAGCTCTCGGGTCTCCACACGTCCAAGGTATCGATACCGGCGGGGTATCGCTGCCACACCGAAGTGATGTTGGTCTTGAAGCCGCTGCAGACCAACATCAAATGCATGAGCGAACAGACGATCGCGCTGGTCACCGGCGCGAACAAGGGCATCGGTCACGAGATCGCGGCAGGGCTGGGCGCCTTGGGGATGAGCGTCGGAGTCGGCGCGCGGGACCGTCAGCGAGGCGAGGAAGCGACCGCGAAACTGCAGGCGAACGGCGTTGACGCGTTCTTCGTACCGTTGGACGTGACCGACGACGAGAGCGTCACCGAAGCAGGAGCACTGTTCGAGGAACGGTTCGGCCGGCTCGACGTGCTGGTCAACAACGCCGCGATCGCCGGAGGGTGGCCGGATCAGCCGTCGACCGCCACGCCGGAGAGCATCAGGGCGGTGGTGGAGACCAACGTGATCGGCGTCGTCCGGGTCACCAACGCGCTGTTGCCGCTGCTGAACCGCTCAGCCAGGCCGCGAATCGTGAACCTGTCGAGCCACGTCGCGTCGCTGACCCTGCAGAGCACACCGGGCGTCACCCTCGGCGGGGTCAGCGGGACCTACTCGCCGTCGAAGACGTACCTGAACGCGATCACCGTCCAGTACGCCAAGGAACTGGAGAACATCAAGGTCAACGGGGCGTGCCCCGGATATGTGGCGACCGATCTCAACGGCTTCCAGGGGACCGACACACCCGCGGAGGGAGCCAGGGTCGCGATCAAGCTGGCCACCCTGCCCGACGACGGTCCCACCGGCGGCCTGTTCGACGCCGCCGGGCCCGTGCCCTGGTGAGGGAGTGGCAATTGTTCAACGTGAAACATCCGCAGCTTCGAACAGACTCTGCGAGTGGTCCGATCAGCGCGACGAGCTGCGCGCGAACGGACTAGTCGGTGATCAGTCGGGCTGAAGATTCCTCACGCATGCGCGCCAGCCGGTTCATCGTCCGCTGACCGCGGCGGTCCAGCTCGCGGCTGTCGATCCAGCCGTTGGCGTAGTAGCGGTAGTCCTGCGCCAGCGCCACCAGCTCGGCGAGGTAGTCGGCTGACCTGCGCCGTCGTTCCTCGTCGAACCCCGCCAGCAGTGGCAGCTGGGTGTCCACCACCTCGTCGAGCAACTGCGCCGAACGCAGCGCTCTCCTGGAACGCCACCTCCGAGTAAGGCTCACGCGCCGCACCTCGTCCTTCGCCCCGACCTGCCGCACCCTAGGGCGTGGATTGCACGCCCGTCGATGCTGCATTCGTGTGCGAGGGTCCTGGCGTTACCGGTTCGTGTCCCACGCCATCCGATCGTGGTGCTATGGGGCCCAAACGAGACGGAGGATCAGGCGGCCGACTCGGTGCCGGTGAAGCGGGCGACGCGGTCCGCCAGCTCGCGGGCCTCGGGGTTGTTGCGGCGCTTCTCGGCCTCCTGGCGAAGCGGCTCCATGCGCTGCTTCGTGCGCACCGACTTGAGGCTTTCCGACAGGTCGACGGCCTGGCGACCGATCTTGGCGCCGTGGTCGATGTCGCCTTCGAGCAGGTGGTTGATCGCCATCGAGGTGAGGTTGAACGAACGGCTGCGCGCGTACTCGTCACCGAAGTTGTTGATCGCTTTGGACAGCGCCGGGATGGCGGTCCTCGTGTACTTGGCGTCCACCGTCTGTGCCAGCTCCGTGTGCACCGTGCCGATCATGGACGAGAGGTCGATCTCGTTGAAGAACTTGGCCCAGGCAGGGGCTTCGGTGACGTTCGCGCGGGAGAACTCGTCGCGCGCACGGCCGAGCAGCTTGAGCGCCTGCTCGTCGGAACCCATCTTCGCGTAGGCCCAGGCCTCGTTCGCGCACAGGATGCCCACCGCCAGTTCGGAACCGGAGTTCTGCGCGGCCAGCTGACCCAGCTGGAACACCTTCAGCGCGTCGTCCGGGGCGTTCTGGTGCAAGTAGACGCGACCCATGCGGTACAGGATGTTCGCCATCAGCGCCTCGTTCTCGCCCTGCTTGGCGAGGTCGAGGGCCTGACCGAAGTGGTTGCGGGCCGAGTCCATCAGACCCGTGTCGAACGACGTCCAGCCGGCGAGGTTGTGCAGGTCCGCCAGCGCGACGTAGAGGCGCTGTCGAACGATGTCCGTTGAGCTCGCACCGAGCATCTGCTGTCCCCAGGACAGCTGGGCGACCACCGCGTCGCGGCAGGAACCGCCGCCGTACTGGTAGTCCAGGGCACGCAGAGCCCGCGTCGCCGCTTCGACCTGGCGCACATCGGTCATGCCGATGCGTCCCGGAGCCGGAGTCTGTGTGGGGTGTGAAACCCACGACCCGGAGTCCGCTCCGAACACGGCCGCGCCCACTGTCACGGCGGCGGCGTGCGCGAGGAACTTCCGACGCTTCACCGACTCGTCCTCCTCAGGATGGGGTGAGTCCGCGGTTGCGGCCACCCGTACTGCCGTTGTCTCGTCATAGGCGAGACCCATGTATCCACGTGGGACACCCAAGCCGCAGGCGATCCGAGTCAGGACGTCATATGCCATCACCTGGCGTCCCTTGAGGATCTCCGAGACTTCGGACTGCGACTGCCCAGTGAGCGCCGCGATCTGGCGCTGGGACACACCGTGCCTTCGGAGCAGCCGGTAGACCGAGCTGATCTCTCGTCGGGCAAGTGCGTCCCGCATCTCCTGGTGGTCCCACACCTCGGCGGGGATCGGAGAGCCCTGGGAACTCATGGTGTTCATCGCGCACCCTCACAGTCCGTTGGGCGTCATCGGCAGACTAGGGGCAGGTCCCCGAGTCGAGAAGTCCTCTTCGGCGGAGCTGATCGGCTCTGCCGAACACCACTTACCGCTCACCGTAAGACTTCCACCGGTGGGCGCTGTGACGTCCCGTTCCGGCATGAATCATCGCAATCTAGATTCCGGTAAGCGAGTGAGCACGGAGAGGAACGACCGATAGTGGACAGCTCCTCCCCAGGCTCCACCTCCATTGTGGAGACGGGTGACACCGAATCCACATGGCGCGGCATGACCGGGCAACGTCGGACGTGGCAGATCAGCTGCGGCGACGTGGTCGACCGGGACCGCCAGCTCACCGTGAAGGTCGTTCAGGGCCAAGTGGTCCTGGTAGGCCCTCCCGGAGAGACGGCAGTCTTGTCCCACGACCAGCTCGTACAGCTCAGGGCCGCGCTACGCGAAGCCGCCGACCAGGCGGAAAGGTGACGGTGACGTTTCGATGGACGCGATCCTCGGACAGGTTCTTCGCAACGCTGTGTGGGAACGCCTCGACCTGCTCACAGAGCTGGCGAGCCGCGCTGACGCCCCGTCCCTCCTGTCGGTGGCTCGATCCGAGCTCCCTCGGCTGACCGAGGGATGGCGTGCTCTGCTGGCAGCGCACGAGCCGGACGAGAAGGGCAACTGCCCTGAGTGCTCCGGCCGTTGGCGCCAGCAGAAGTCACCTTGCTCGGTGTGGCGCGCCGCGTACGAACACCTGGTTGCGGGCGGACTCGCCCCGCGCCCGGCTCGCCATCTGCGCGAGGCCCCGGTGACCCCTCCTGTCACCCGGACCCGCCGCGCGGTGGCTCGAGCCCACTAACGGGCGTTTGCGACTGACCTGGCGTCCCCCCGACACGTCCAGGTCTGCAAACCGCCTACTGACCGGTGGCTCGCGATGTGCGAACCCCCGACCGCTACATCGCGGGCCCCGGTCAGCTTTTACAACTCCACAGATTCCCGCGGGCCGGTGACGTGCACCTTCCCTCCCCGACCGTTACCGGTCCGCGGTCACCAACCACGGCCCTTGTCTGCACCTCCCGCGCAGACAGGGGCCGTTTTCATCGGCTTCAGCCGCCTGCCGCGAGCTTCTGCTCCGCTGACCTCGCAACGAGAATCGGCAGGAAAGACTCGATGCTCGCGTGGTCGTGGATCTCCTCGTAGGCGTCGCGCACCGCGCGCTGAACAGCCTGTTCGTCGAACGCGTCGCCGACGCGGCGGTGCACCTCCGCCGTTGCTTGACGCAGCTGGTCCTCGGTTTGCGCGTGGAGACCGTGCGGGTCGCGGACGAGGTGGCCGTCGACATTGCGGGTCATGGGTGTCCTCCCTTGGCGTTTGGCCCAGGGATTCCCCGGTTCAGCGGTGCGTACCCGTCTTCCACGTGAGATACGAGGTCAGACCGGGGAAAAGCCGGCCCGAGATCTCGAACGCCTTGAGCTGCCAGGGGAACAGGTGCTCGGCGCGTTCCTTCTCGACGGCGTCGACGATCGCCTTGGCGCACTGCGCCGGCGTGACCGTGGGGATCAGCCTGGCGATCGCCGGGATCCGTTCCTCCGCACCGGGGTTGTTGGCGAAGTACTCGCTCGACACCTTGCCCGGCACCACTTCGCTGATCCCGACGCCGGTTCCGCGCAGGTCAAGGCGCAGGGAAGCGGTCAGGCCGCGAAGAGCCCACCGCGACGACTGGTAGCCCACGCAGCCGGGAATCGGCAGGCGCGACACCGGTGAGTTGACGTTGACGATCCAGCCGGAGCCGCGGGAACGCATGGCGCCCAAGTACTCCCTGGTCAGCAGCAACGCCGCCAGGTACGGCACGGAGGTCATCGTCTGCAGCTCGTCGGCCGTGGTGTCGTCCAGGAACAACCAGCGACCGACGCCGGCGTTGTTGACGAGCACGTCAGGTGCCGGAACCGCTTCGGCGAGCGCGTGAATCTGCGCCGCGTCGGCCAGATCGGCCACGTGAGCGGTCGCCGAGCCGCCGAACTCGATGATCCGTTTAACCTGTAGATCAAGCAGCTCGGCGCTCCGGGCCACAAGGTGGACGTGCGCGCCATGAGCGGCGAACCGGAACGCGGCCTCAGCGCCGATCCCCTGGGACGCGCCCGTGACCAGAACCTTCTTGCCCGACAGCTGCATCAGACCACCGATCGCACTCGACTCATCAAGACCGCCGCCAGCGTCGTCGCCAGCGCCGACACCGCGAACAGACCGCGGTAGCCACCCAGGTTGGCCAAGATCAGGGCGGTCAGCAAGGGGGCGATGACCTGGGGCAACGCGTTGGCGACGTTCAGCACGCCCAGATCCTTGGCCCGATCGGACGCCGCCGGCAGCACCTGCGTCAGCAGCGCGATCGCGACCGCCCAGTAGGTGCCGAAGCCGACGCCGAGCAGCGGTGAGGCGATCAGCACGGCGGTCCAGGTCGGCCAGACCACGAGGATCAACGCCGCGAGCGCCATCACGGCCGCGGCACCGTAGACATACGGCTTGCGACGCCCAGAACGATCACTCCGTGCGCCGAACAGCACCGCTCCTGCGGCGAGCGCCACCCCGTACAGCGCCATGAGCACCAGCAGACCGTCCTCCGGCGACTCGTGGTGGACCACGTCGCCGAGGAAGTACAGGAGGTAGAGCGTGCCGAACGCGTTGCCGAGGTTGATCATGAGGTGACCGCCCCAGGCCCACGCGAAGTCGGGGTGCTGCTTGGGCGAGATCCAGAACGTCGGCCGCACCGGCTTGGTGATGAGCTGTGTGTCCGGCGTGCGCAGGACGAAGAAGATGGCGCCGCCCAGGACGATGACCGCACACGCCAGATAGCCGGCCTGAAGCCCGCTGACCAGCAAGGTCACCACGACCGCGCCCAGCACGGTGCCGAGCATCTGGCTGATCCCGATCAACCCGCCGACCTGCGCGCGTTGCTCGACCGGCACCCGGTCCGGCACGGCGGAGGTCAGCGCGGCGAGCATCCCGCCGATCCCCGCCTGCACCAGACACCAGCCGATGGTCATCACGACCACCGACGGCGCGTTGGCCAGCACGGCGAGACCGACGGCGCCGACGATCGCGCCCGCGAGCGTCCACGGATGGCGACGGCCGAACCTCGACGTCGTGCGGTCGGACAGGAACCCGATCAACGGCACGACCAGCAGCGACACCAGGCCGCCGAAGCCGGTGACGATGCCGAACACCAGCTCCTTGTTCGCCTTGTTCAGCAGCTCGGCCTGTTGCGGCAGCAGCACCTGGATCGGCGCGTAGACCGCCAGCCACAACCCGAGGTTCGCGCAGAACAGCCAGGCCATCCAGCCGCGGCGAACCCTCACCACCGGCTCAGCGAGGGCTTCACTCACCACTGATCACCTTTCTGTACCAGTGGAACGAGTCGCGCGGCGTGCGTCGCTGCGTCTCGTAGTCGACGTGGACCAGGCCGAACCGCTGCGAATATCCGGCCTCCCACTCGAAGTTGTCCAGCAGGGACCACACGAAGTAGCCGTCGACGCCCGCTTCCAGCGCGGCCTTGAGGTGTCCGTCGAGGTAGGCGACGCGCTCGGCGTCGTTGATCTCGTCGGGGAAGCTGCAGCCGCTCTCGGTGACGTGCACCGGCGGCAGGTTCGGGTGCCGCTCGCGGAGTGTCGTGATGATCTCGGTCAGCCCGGACGGCACCACCGGCCAGCCGAAACCGGTGCGCGGGTACTCGTCGATCTCCACCAGTTCGAACGGCAGCGGGTTGCCGTCGGACGGGCTCCTCAGCCGGGTCGGGTTGTAGTAGTTCACGCCGTAGAAGTCGAGCGGCTGGTGGATCGTGGCCAGGTCACCATCGGCGATAGGCAGAAGCTCGGCGACTGCGTCGGGATATCGGCCCGACAGCACGGGGTCCGCGTAGATCCAGTTGTGGATTTCGCTGTACGCCTCGGCAGCTGCTACGTCATTCGGCGTAGCCGGCCAGGCGGGCGTGTGGTTGTTCGCCGTACCGACGGCTTGCGCGTTGAACGATCGGAGCACCTCGACCGCACGGCCGTGAGCGAGGTTCAGGTGGTGAGCGGTCGGCACCGCGTCGAACAGCAGCGTCTTGCCGGGGGCGTGCTCACCGATCGCATAGCCCTGCAACGTCACCATCGCGGGTTCGTTGATCGGGATCCACATCTTCACGCGGTCGGCGAGCCGGTCCGCGACCAGCGAGGTGTAGTCGGCGAACCGGTCGGCGATGTCCCGGTTGAGCCAACCGCCCTCGGCTTCCAGCTCCAGCGGCGTGTCCCAGTGGTACAACGTCACCACGGGGGCGATACCGACGTCGACGAGCGCGTCGACCAGACGGTCGTAGAAGTCGAGGCCCTCGGCGTTGACAGGTCCCTTGCCGGACGGCTGGATGCGCGGCCACGCGATCGAGAACCGATACGCGTTCACGCCGAGCTGCGCCATGAGCGCAACGTCCTCACGCCACCGGTTGTAGTGGTCGCACGCAACGGAAGCGTTCTGGTTCTCGTGTACCGGAGTGAACTCGTCCCACACGGAGGGACCCCGGCCACCGGCAGCGAACGCGCCCTCGATCTGGAACGCGGACGTCGACACTCCCCAGAGGAAGTCGCTCATCGATCCTCCAAATGTGAAACTTGTTCGGATCGTAGGCGTGTTGACAGGTCCAGGGAAGTGAAAAGGCCGTACAACAGGCAAGATGGAAGTACCCGAACTACTGGGAGTCGCCGTGACGAGCACCACCCCGCTTCGCCGTCAGCCCGTTCAGCAGCGCAGCGCCAAGAGGGTCGAGCGCATGCTCGAGGCCTGCGCGACCCTCATCGACGAGGTGGGCTACGACGGCGTGACCACGACGTTGATCGCGGAAAGAGCGGGTGTGGCGGTCGGTTCGCTGTACCAGTTCTTCCCCGACAAGAGAGCCGTCGTGCAGGCACTGACCCTGCGCAACGTCGACAAGTTCTCCCAGGGCATCACCGACCGGCTCGAGCAGGCGACCCTCGAGCACTGGTGGGACGCCGTGGACACGGTGTTCGACGTCTACGTGACGATGCACCGCGAGATCCCCGCGTTCGGGAGGCTGCACTTCGGTGACGTCGTGGACATGCGGCTGCTGGACGACCGCCGCGACAACAACGCCGTCATCTCCGACAAGATCTCCGAGCTGATCTCGGGCAGGTTCGGCATCCCGATGACCGAGGTCCAGCTGCCGATCGCGATCGCGGTCGAGGCCGCCGACGCCGTGATGAAGATGGCGTTCCGCAACAACCCGACGGGCGACATCGCGATCCTGACCGAAGCGCGGGCCCTGGTCAGGGGCTACCTGTCGTCACGTCTCCCGGTCTAACCGAAGTTCCGGCGCTCGCCGCGGTACGTGGGCACGGTCCGCTCGATGCGGTCACCGTGCACCAGGTGCACCTCGTCGAACCGCTCGAACAGCTCGCCGGCCTTGGCGTGCCGCATCCAGACGCGATCGCCGATCTTCAGCTGCTCCGCGGCCTTGCCGGTGACCGGTGTCTGCACCTCGCCCGCACCCTCGAGCCCGAGCGTCTTCAGCCCCTCCGGCAGGTACGGCGACGGCTGACGGTCAGGCGTGGGCGTGCCGGACGCGATGTACCCGCCGGCGAACAGCGTGGCGACGCGCCTGGTCGGCTTGCGCACCACCGACAACGCGAACAGCGCGGCAGGTTCCGGCTTGAAGCCCTGGTACCCGTCGAACAGCGTCGGCCCGAACAACCCGGACCCAGCCGCGAGCTCGGTGACCGACGGGTCGGAGGCGGTGAGCTCAAGACTTCCGGTGCCACCACCGTTGACGAACTCCAGATCGGCAACCTGCCGAACCGCGCTCACCACAGCGGTCCGCCGGTGAATCAACTCAGGCCCGGACTTGGACTGGATGAACCGGATCCCGAGCGCCCGCAACGGCTGACCAGGCGGGTTGTCCCCCAGCCCGGCGATCTGCCCCTCGTAGGCCATGACCCCGACGAGCTTGAACCCCCGCCGTTGCGCGATCTTGGCCGCCAGCACCTTCGCCTGCACCGGCGTGTGGATCGACGACCGCCGCGGTCCGATGTGGACACCGGGCAACGGCCGCCACGAGACGTCCAGCTCCAGGCAGACCCGAATGTCCGAGTGCGGCCCGATCGCCGCGTCGACGAAGTCGAGGTGCTCAGTGGAATCGACCATGATCGTCACGCGCTGACGTGCGGTCTCGTTCGCCGCGAGCTTCTGCAACGACGCCCGGTCGGCCGTCGGATACGCAACGAGCAGGTCCTCGCTGACGTTCTGCTCCGACAACCACAACGCCTCGGCCAGCGAGTAACACATGACCCCGGCATAGCCGGGCCGCTCAAGCGCCCGGCTCACCAGGTCGCGCACCCGGATCGACTTGCTCGCGACCCGGATCGGATGACCGGCAGCGCGACGGGCGAGGTCCGCCGCGTTGTGGTCGAAGGCATCCAGGTCGACGATCGCGAACGGAGGATCCAAATCCTTCGTCGCGGCGTCGAGTCGGTTTCTGCGCATGCCCTGACGGTACGTCCTGAACCCTTGAAACGTGAAGAGCTTTCACCTACGTTGCTGTCTCAGGTCACACTCTCGTGGAGGTTCGCGTGTGGACGAACTGGGCTAAAACGGCTTCGTGCACGCCAACGCGCGTAATCCACCCGTCCAGCACAGACGAGATCGCAGCCGCCGTCATCTCCGGCGGCCGAGTACGCGCGCGAGGCAGCGGCCACTCGTTCAACGACATCGCCGTAGCCCCGGAAGCAGCCCTCGACCTGGACCGCTGGACCGGCATCGTCCGAGCGGACACCGAAACCGGCCTGGTGACAGTCCGCTCCGGCACCCCTCTGCGCAACTTCAACGCAGACCTCCACCGCCTGGGCCTCGCCATGCCCAACCTGGGCGACATCGACGCCCAAACCGTCGCCGGCGCGGTCTCCACCTCAACCCACGGCACCGGCGCGAAACTGGGAGTACTGGCCACCGCCATCGAGTCCCTGGAACTGGTCCTGGCCGACGGCTCGGTGGTCACCTGCTCCAGAACCGAACGCCCAGACCTCTTCAACGCGGCCCGAGTAGGCCTGGGCGCCCTGGGCATCATCAGCACCCTGACGCTGCGCTGCGTCCCGTCCTTCGTCCTGCAGGCCTCAGAATCCCCAGGCCGCCTGGACGCGGTGCTGGAACAGTTCGACGACCTCTGCGCCGTCGAAGACCACGTGGAGTTCCACTGGTTCACCCACTCCGACCGCGTGATCCTCAAGCGCAACAACAGGATCCAGGACCCAGCGCGCCCACTCTCAAAGCTCCGCCAGACCTGGGAGTACGAGGTGATGGAGAACGCCGCCTTCGGCGCGGTCTGCAAGGTGGCCAGGACCTTCCCCCGCTACACCCGCAAACTCAACGAGGTCTGCGGCTCCCTGATCTCGGAGCGCACCTACTCCGACTACTCGCACAACGTCTTCGTGACCCCACGCCGAGTCCGGTTCGTGGAGACCGAGTTCTCGATCCCCCGCGAAACCTTGATGGACGTGATCGGCGAACTCCGCGCCGTGGCCGGCAAACTGGGCGACCGCGACCACCTGATCGTCCCCTGCGAAGTACGCATAGCCCAGGCAGACGACATCTGGCTGTCCACAGCCAACGGCCGCGACACCGCCTACATCTCGATGCACCAGGCACTAGGCATGCAGTACAAGGCTTTCTTCGACGCTTACGCCAGCATCGCCGCCTCCGTGGGCGGCCGCCCGCACTGGGGCAAGATGCACGACCTGACCGCCGACGACCTCCGCCCGCTGTACCCGCACTTCGACGACTTCCTACGGGTACGCAACGAGGTTGATCCCAACAGGACGTTCACCAACGCCTACCTGGACCGCGTGCTCGGCTGACCGCACGCGGGGACGCCGCGCACTCCAGGAGGGTACGAAAGCTCCCCGCGTGCACTTACAGGATCGCGCGAACGGCGTCGGCGACCGGCGTTTCGCCGTTCACCAACTCCAGCGTCTTCCCAACGGTCCCAGGCGCGTTGAGCAACTCCGCCAGCACTGCGGCGACATCCGCCCGAGTGACCGAAGCCCGAGGCAACCGAGGCGCCGCCAACGTGACCAACCCGGTGGGCGCGTCGTTCACCAACGGCCCCGGCCGCAGAATCGTCCAGTCAAGATCGCGCGACTTGAGGTCGTCCTCGGCGAGCTTCTTCGCCTTGAGGTAGACCGCGAACTCCGGATCCACCGAAGGCGAATCAGCAGCCTCGATCCCCACGGTCGACACCTGGACGAACCGCCGCACACCCGCCTCCACCGCGGCGGAAGCGAACAGAGCAGCAGCCCCGTAGTCCACGGTGTCCTTGCGGGCGGCCCCGGAGCCGGCTCCCGCACCAGCGGCGAACACCGCCGCATCAGCACCGTTCAGATAGGCGGCGACCGAGTCCACGTCGGCGGACTCCAGGTCGCACAACACCGGGACAGCCCCGGCGTCCTGCACGTCACCAAAATGATCAGGGTTGCGGACCAGCGCGGTGACCGCGTCTCCACGGGTGGCCAGCAGCTGCTCGAGAAGCAGCGCGATCTGCCCGTGTCCGCCGGCTATGACTACTCGCATTCCCCGACCGTAGATCAGGAAGCGGTGGCGAGCACCTGCTCGTAGACGAGCTCGTTGACCCAACGGGTGATGGCGGTGTCCTCCGCGGGCACGTTCTCCTGGCGGCCGGACACGTCGACCGAGAGGTCCTTCTCGTCGTCGGCCAGCAGCACCGAGACGCCGTAGCGGCGGACGCGCGGCAGGCAGTTCGCCAGGTAGTCGTGCGAGAACGCGACCGACTCCGGCAGGACCACCGCTGCGTTGCCGTAGCGGGCGAAGGGAACCGAAGAGGCCAGTGCGGTCCGCCAGTGACGGGCCACAGCCAGGACGCCGACGATGCGCACGGCGGCCGGCGGGACGCGGCCTTCCATCTCCGGCCACACCCACGTGGAGACGGTGGTCTTGTCGGCCTCGGGGCCCGCACCCACGCACACGCGCTCGGCGTGGGCGTCGGCCAGGAGTTCGGCCACGACGACGACCTTGCGGCCCATCAGAACCATTTCGGGGAGAACCACTCCGTGCCAGCCGAGGCGAATAGCCGCGGCGGCTGCCAACTCCTCGACGGACGCGGGCAGTTCCGGAACCGGGACTGCGGTCGTCGACAAACCGTTCGAGCTGTCGAGGGCCGCGATCCTTGCTGGGGTGCTGCTCACGCCAGTGCCTCCTCGTCACCCGCGGCGGGCGATCCGCCGCGTTTCGACTCGTGCTCTGCATAAGAATTAGCAGGAAGCGCACGGCCCGCCCCCAGGTCACAGGACCCCCTGCGATCGACGGCGTCGACCGGTCGGTGACCGGTCGAGGAGTGGTGTGGGGAGTTCGGTCCTACGGTGCTGCCGTCTGGGTGACGTTAATCCGGATGGACGCACCAAAAGACCTGCTCAGAGTGGGTGCGTCAGGCGTGAGGGCAAAATGGCGGTGAGCGGCACCGGTCACCGTCCGTCGACCGTTCACCGCGCCAGAACGACCACCTACATGATGATCACGGTCTTGCCAGGCCCGTGACCTGCGAAAACGTCGGTCGCTTCGCGCAACGGCACGCGCCGGGCGATCGGCACGTCCAGGTCTCCCGCCTGCACCATCGACGCGAGCCGCACCAACGTTTCCCGCGACCCCTTCATGCCGAAGTTCTGCGCGGAGTCGCTGGAGACGTAGTTGGTGTTGAAGGCCAACGGCGCGTAGCGCGCGTTCGCCTCGAACGACGAACGGTCGTTGCTCACGAGGTCGATGAGCGCGTCCGCCTCGACGAGCGAATCGCCGCGGCCCACCGGGATGACCCGCTTGCCCGCGGCACGGGCGATCTGGACCGCGAACGATCCGACACCGCCGTTGGGCCCGATGATCAGGACGGATTGCGCGGAACCGAGCGACTCGACCAACTGCAACGCGGTCATGCCCGCGGTCGGCAATGCGGCGGCAACGGCGGGATCGAGATCTTCCGGCAACGGAGCCAACGCGTTCCCGGCCGGAACTGTGACGTACTCGGCGTATGTACCAAGGCCCACGGGATGGTGGAAGAAGGTGCCGAAAATCCTCTCTCCGGAACCGACGACCTCACCAGCCCCATCAGTTCCAGGAACCAACGGGAACCGATGCTCACCGGAACCGCGAAGCATCCCGTTCACGACTTTCCGGTCGAACGGGTTCACACTCGCGGCGAACAGCCGGACCTTGAGCTGACCGGGCGCGGCCGTGGGCTCGGGAAGCTCCACGAGTTCGAGCTCCGCACCGAAATCCGCCGCCGCTATCGCCCACATGCCGACCCCCGAACGAGTGACAGACATCACCTGTTGGATCAAGGAATCCGATACTGCCGATCAACGAAAGAACCCCTCTCGCGGATTCCGCGAGAGGGGTTCCATCTGTCTTTCTTGATGGGCAAGGGGGGAGTTGAACCCCCACGTCCTTTCGGACACACGGACCTGAACCGTGCGCGTCTGCCATTCCGCCACTTGCCCCTGGAGACGTTGGAAACACTAGCACGCGCCGAAACCAGGTTCCTAATCGCCCCCTGTAGGCCGGGTCGTACCCGGATACGATCGGTACAGGAGCCCGTCCGAGCGGAAGGAGTCGATGTGGGCCTGCAACGCTTCGAGCGCAAGCTCGAGGGCCTGGTCGGCAACACCTTCGCGCGGGTGTTCGGCGGCAACGTCGTGCCCCAAGAGGTGGCACAGGCGCTGCAACGAGAGGGTGACAGCAACATCCGCGAGCTCGCGGGTGGCAGACTGCTAGCCCCCAACCACTACAAAGTGTTGCTCGGAGCCCAGGACCACGAGCGTCTTGCGGGCGACGAGCAGGATGAACTACGCATCACCCAGCTTCTCGCAGAGGGCCTGCGAGAGCACCTGGCCGAGTCCGGATGGGATACCTATGGTGACGTCGTAGTCTCCCTGGAGCGCTCCGAGGCGCTGCACACCGGACAGTTCCGAACCAGCTCGTCCGTCGACCCCGACGTGAAAGCGGCCAGCCGACGGTCAGCACAACCTCGCACCGCAGGAGACCGACCCATGAGCCAGCCACCCGGCTACGGACAAGGACAGGGCCAGCCCGGCCAGGACCCTTATGGTCAGGGCGGCTACGGCCAGCAGGGCTACGACCAGCAGCAGCAGGGCTATGACCAGCAGGGCTACGGCCAGCAGCAGGGCTATGGCCAGCAGGGCTACGACCAGGGCCAGCAGCAGGGCTATGACCAGGGTTATGGCCAGCAGCAGGGCTACGGCGGCGCTCAGCAGCCGGGCTACGACCAGCAGCCCGGCTACGGCCAGCAGCAGGGCTACGACCAGGGCTACGGCGGCGGCCAGCAAGGCGGCGCCGGCTACGACCAGGGTTACGGCCAGCAGCAGGGCTACGGCCAGCAGGGCTACGACCAGGGTTACGGCCAGCAGCAGCAGGGCGGCTACGACCAGGGTTACGGCCAGCAAGGCGGGTATGACCAGGGTTACGGCCAGCAGCCCGGCTACGGCCAGCAAGGCGGCTACGACCAGGGCTACAACCAGGGCGGATACGCCCCGCCGGCCACCCAGGGCGCGAACCGTCAGCTCAACGCGACGCTGCACCTCGACGACGGATCCAACCGGACGTACAACCTGAAGCAGGGTGGAAACGTCGTAGGTCGTGGGCAGGAAGCCGACTTCCGCCTCCCGGACACTGGGGTCTCCAGGCGCCACCTGGAAATCTCCTGGGACGGGCAGAATGCGATGCTCGCTGATCTCGGTTCGACAAACGGGACCACGGTGAACGGCACGCCAGTGCAGACTTGGCAGCTCGCGGAGGGCGACGTCGTCCGCATCGGCCACTCGTCACTGGTTTTCCGCACCGCTGGCTAGAGGTCGATTCGGGCGTCGGTAAGCAACTCAAGGCAGGAGCGGTTACAACCGGTGCCAGAGCTGGTGATGCAGCTGACCAGAGCGGGCTTTCTCGTGCTCCTCTGGCTCTTTGTGCTGGCCGCCCTACGTGTGGTCCGCTCTGATCTCTACGCAGCCTCAGGGCTCCGGGCGTCAGGTCTGCCCGGATTCCGGAGGTCCGAGAAGTCGGCGAGGGGAAGCAAGGCGCCTCGGCAACTCGTGGTCACCCACGGGGCGCTGACCGGCACCCGCATCTCGCTCGACGGCAGGCCGATCCTGATCGGCCGCGCTGACGACTCCACTCTCGTGCTGGACGACGACTTCGCGTCGACCAGGCACGCGAGGCTGTCCATGCGCGGAACCGACTGGTACGTGGAGGACCTCGGCTCCACGAACGGCACCTACCTAGACCGAGCCAAGGTCACCGCACCCCTGCGCGTACCTCTCGGCACCCCGATCCGCATTGGCAAAACGGTGATCGAGCTGCGCTCATGACCTTGGTTCTTCGATACGCGGCCCGCAGCGACAGGGGCCTGGTTCGCGCCAACAACCAGGACTCCGTGTACGCGGGCCCCCGCCTGCTCGCAGTCGCCGACGGCATGGGTGGCCACGCCGCCGGTGAGGTCGCGAGCAAGGTGGTCATCGCCTCGCTGGCCCACGTCGACGACGACGAGCCCGGCGACGACCTCCTCGGCAAGCTCCGCGACGCGGTCGCGAGTGGCAACGGCGCCATCTCCGAGCTCGTGACGAGCGACCCGGACCTGGAAGGCATGGGCACCACGCTCACGGCCATCCTGTTCGCGGGCAACCGTCTCGGGCTCGTGCACATCGGCGACTCGCGTGCGTACCTCCTGAGAGAGGGCACCTTCGCGCAGATCACGCACGACGACACGTTCGTCCAGTCGTTGATCGACGAGGGCCGGATCACGCCGGACGAGGCCGCCACGCACCCGCAACGCTCGTTGCTGCTGCGTGCGCTCACCGGCCACGACTTCGAGCCCAGCCTCACCGTGCGCGAAGCCCGCTCCGGCGACCGGTTCCTGCTCTGCTCGGACGGTCTGTCCGGCGTCGTGAGCCTGGAGACGCTGGACGAGGCGATCCGCATCCCGGATCCGCAGGCCTGCGCGGACCGCATGATCGAGCTCGCCCTCAAGGGCGGCGGCCCCGACAACGTCACGGTGATCGTGGCGGACGTCGAGGACGTCGACTTCGGCGACAACTACCCGATCGTCGGTGGCGCGGCCGGTGACGGCAGCGAGGAGCACAACACTCCGCCGGACTCCGCGGCCTCACGGGCGAGCGCGCTCACGCAGCAGCGCCCGCCGATGCCGCAGCGGATGGACGCTCCGCCGCCACCGCCGCAGGACCCGAAGCGCAAGAAGCGGACCGCCATCAAGGCGTTCGTGATCGTCTTCGTGCTGCTCCTGCTGACCGGTGTCGTGGCGGTCGGCGGCAAGCTGTGGCTCAACACCCAGTTCTACGTGGGTGCCACCGAGGACGGCCAGGTCGCGATCTTCCGCGGGCTGAACGGCACGGTGCTGGGCTTCAAGCTGTCGTCCAAGGTCGAGGACTCGTGCCCGCCCGGATCCACGGGCTGCACCCCGATCACGCTGAAGGACCTGCAGGAAGCCGGCCGCAAGACGATCACCGCGGGCATCCGCAGCGACAACGGCCTGGACGGCGCCCGCGCCGCGGTCAGGTTGCTGCGCACCGAGCACATGCTGCCGTTGTGCAAGGACACCTCGTCGACGCCGAGCACCTCCACGACGCCGACGAGCCCTCCGCCGACCAGCACCTCCGGCTCCAGCACCCCTCCCGCGAACGGTTCGCCGAACCCGGAGACCGGTGCCAGCGAGCCTTCGCTCACGCCCTCGCAGCAGAAGCCGGGTGTGGAATGCCGGGAGGGTCCGTAGTTGATGGGCTCGCCCGTCCCCGTCGGGGAAGGCTCACCAGTCGCGTCGGTGGCGACCAACACGTCGCCTGGTCTGCGGCCGCCGACGCGGCGCGGTACCGAACTGGTGATGCTCGCGTTCGCGGCCGGTCTCGTGACGCTGGCGCTGATCCTGGTGGAACTCAACCAGGAGCGGTCGCTGAGCCTGAGGATCCTCTACCTCGGTCTCGCATATCTCGGACTCTTCGCTTGTGCCCACCTCGCCGTGCGCAGGTGGGCGCCGTACGCCGACCCGGCGATCCTGCCGTGCGTCGCGCTGCTCAACGGGCTCGGCCTGGTGACGATCCACCGGATCGACCTCGCGCTCGAGGGCACCGTCTTCCCGGACGGCTCGACGTGGGATCCGGTGGCGTTCAAGCAGGTCATCTGGACCGGCATCGGGTTGTTGCTGTTCGCCGCCACGCTGAAGTTCCTGCCCGACCACCGCACGCTGGCGCGGTTCGGCTACACCTTCGGCCTCGTCGGCCTGGTCGCCCTGATGCTGCCCGGTGTGCTGCCCGGCTTCATCGCGCCGGAGATCAACGGCGCGAAGATCTGGCTGCGCGTCGGACCGCTCTCCATCCAGCCGGGTGAGTTCGCCAAGATCCTGCTGATGGTCTTCTTCGCCGCGTTCCTGGTGTCGAAGCGGGACCTCTTCACGACCGCGGGCCGCCGGTTCCTCGGCATGGACCTGCCGCGCGCCCGCGACCTCGGCCCGCTGTTCGCGGCATGGGGCGTCGCGGTCGCGGTCATGGTGCTGCAGAAGGACCTCGGCTCCTCGCTGCTGTTCTTCGGCATCGTGCTGGTGCTGCTCTACGTCGCCACCGAACGAGCGGCGTGGGTCGTGCTCGGCCTGGGTCTGTTCGCCGGCGGCGCGATCATCGCGTGGAAGCTCTTCAACCACGTCCAGCAGCGCGTGGCCAACTGGCAGGACCCGATCGGCCGCTACGACCAGATCGGTGGCGGCTACCAGATCTCGCAGTCGCTGTTCGGGCTCGCGACCGGCGGCATCGGTGGTGCCGGGCTCGGCGCCGGCCGTCCGGAGATGATCCCCGAGGCGAACACCGACTTCATCACCGCCGTGATCGGCGAGGAGCTCGGGTTCGTCGGGTTCGCGGCGCTGCTGCTGATCTACATGGTCTTCGCGCTGCGCGGCCTGCGCGGTGCCATCTCGGTGCGCGACAGCTTCGGCAAGCTGCTCGGCGGTGGCCTCGCGTTCGCGGTCTGCTTCCAGGTGTTCATCGTCGTCGGCGGTGTCACCAAGCTGATCCCGATGACTGGTATCACCGCGCCGTTCCTGTCCTACGGCGGTTCGTCACTTCTCGCGAACTACATCCTGGTCGCGTTGCTACTGCGAATTTCTGCGGCGGCGAGGGCTCCCCAGCGGGCTCCGAAGCCGAAACCGCAACAACCGGCTATCGCCGACCAGCACACTGTGATGGTGGAGCGTCCCAAATGAACACACCGCTCCGCCGCGTCGGCATGGCCATGATGGTGATGATCGTCCTGCTCCTGGGCAACGCGACCTGGGTCCAGGTGATCAACGCCGACGAGTGGCGCAAGAACGCGTACAACCGCCGGGTGCTGCTCGACGAGTACGCCCGCAAGCGCGGTCTGATCACGGTCGCCGACGGCACGGTGATCGCGGACGTCAAGGAGACGACTGACCGTCTCCGGTTCCTGCGCACCTACAACGCGGGCCCCGCGTACGCCCCCGTGACCGGGTACCTCTCGGTCACCTACGGCACGTCCGGCATGGAGCGCGCGGAGAACGACCTGCTCAACGGCTCGGACGACAGGCTGTTCGCGCGCAGGGTCTCCGCGCTGATCACGGGTCGCGACCCGGTCGGCGGCAACGTGCAGCTCACCCTGAACTCCAAGGTGCAGCAGGTCGCGTACGACCAGTTGACCAACAAGGGCTTCACCGGCTCGGTCGTGGCGATCAAGCCGGACACCGGCGAGATCCTCGCGATGGCGAGCACGCCGTCCTACGACCCGAACCGCCTCGCGAGCCACGACGCCCAGGAGCAGCAGGCGGCGTGGAAAGAGCTCACCGCCAAGGACAACGGCAACCCGTTGATCAACCGCGCGACGCAGGGGCTCTACCCGCCCGGCTCGACGTACAAGGTCGTCGTGGCGGCCGCGGCGCTGGCCGACGGCAAGACCAAGGACGCCCAGTACACCGCCAAGGGCACGATCAACCTGCCCGGCACGGCGAACGCGCCCTTCCCGAACTTCAACGGCCAGGCCTGCGGTCCCGGCGAGACGGTGTCGATGGAGACCGCGCTCGCCAAGTCGTGCAACACGGCGTTCGGCGAGATGGCGGCGCAGGTCGGCAAGTCCAAGCTGACAACGCAGTCGAACAAGTTCGGCTTCAACGACGACGACCTTCAGGTGCCGTTGTCGGTCGAGACGTCGACCCTGGGCGCGATCCAGGACGAGGCGGCGCTGTACCAGAGCGGTATCGGCCAGCGTGACGTGCGCGTGACGCCGCTGGAGAACGCGATGGTCGCCGCGACGATCGCCAACGGCGGCAAGCGGATGAAGCCGTACCTGGTGTCGAAGGTCCTCGGCCCGGACCTGAAGCAGATCGACGAGACCGAACCCGACCAGCTCGACACCGCCATGAGCACGGCGAACGCGAACGTGCTGCGCGACATGATGATCCAGTCGGAGATCAACACCGGTGGCGAGGGTCGTCTGTCGAACATCCAGGTGGCGTCGAAGACGGGTACCGCCGAGATCGGCGGCAGCCAGCAGCAGACCCAGCCGCCGCACGCCTGGTACATCGCGTTCGCGCCGGCGCAGAAGCCGGAGATCGCGATCGCGGTGATCGTGGAGAACGGTGGCGACCGTGGTCTTGGTGCCACCGGCGGCAAGGTCGCCGCGCCGATCGGGCGCGCCGTGATGAACGCGTATCTGGCGGGTCGCTGATGCTGACCACGGGCCAGCTCCTCGCCGACCGCTACCGCCTCACCAGGCGGATCGCGGTCGGTGGCATGGGCGAGGTCTGGGAAGGCGCCGACGAACGGCTCGACCGCCGGGTGGCCGTGAAGGTGCTGAAGGCGGAGCTCTCGGGTGATCCCGAGTTCCTGCACCGCTTCCGCGTCGAGGCGCGGATGACCGCGTCGCTCAACCACCCCGGCATCGCGTCGGTGCACGACTACGGCGAGACCGCGTCCATCCCCGACGGACCGGAGGACACCGCGTACCTCGTGATGGAGCTCGTCGAGGGCGAACCGCTCGCGACGATCATCTCGCGGGGCCGGCTCACCGCAGAGGTGACGCTGGATCTGCTGGAGCAGACCGGAAACGCGTTGCAGGCGGCCCACGAACGCGGGCTCGTGCACCGGGACGTCAAGCCGGGCAACATCATGGTCACCCCGTCGGGGAAGGTGAAGATCACCGACTTCGGCATCGCGAAGGCAGTGGACGCGGCACCCGTGACGCGGTCGGGGATGGTCATGGGGACCGCGCACTACATCGCTCCAGAGCAGGCACTTGGTGGCGAGGCCGAACCGGCGAGCGACGTTTACTCGTTGGCAGTGTGTGGCTACGAATGCCTTGCCGGGCACCGGCCCTTCCTCTCGGACAACGCGGTGACCGTCGCGATGATGCACATCCGCGACATCGCGCCGCCGTTGCCGCCGGACGTTCCGCCGGGCGCGCGGACGTTGATCGAGGCCACCCTGGTGAAGGACCCGCGGCAGCGCTACCGGACCGGTGGCGAGTTCGCCGCCGCCGTCAGCGCGGTGCGGGTGGGCCAGCCGTTGCCGACGCCGTCCGGGTTCACGATGCCGCCGGTCATCCCGCAGCACGTGCCGCAGATGGGGCCGCAACAGGTTGTGCCACAGCAGGTTCAGCAGGTGCAGCAGCAGGGGCCACCGCCTCCGCCGCCACCGCAGGCCTCGCAGCCACTTCCGATTCCACCGCAGATGGCGCACCGCCCGGGAGGGCATGGCCGGCCCGGTACCCACCCGACCATGCAGCCGGCGCACCAAACCGGCACGTTCGCGCCCATGCCGACCGCACCGGGGAGAAACCGGACCGTCGTCTGGGTTATGGTCGCTGTCCTGGTGGCCGTGCTTCTCGTGGTCGGCGTGGTCGTGGTGTGGAAGTTGACCGTGAAGTCCAACGACGGCACCGGGCAAGGCGGCGGGCCGACGACCTCGAGCTCGGCGAACCTGAACCCGCCGGCGAACGGGCAGGCCAAGCCCGACTCCGCCGACCGGATACCGGGCGACGCGCTGAAACAAATCGACGAGGACGACTACATCGGTCGTTCCGGCGAAGAGGTCAAGACCGACCTGATCGACCACGGCTTGGAGCCCAGGGTGCAGACCCCGCAGGGCACGTCGCCGGGCGACCTGAAGAAGTGCAGGGTCACCGCCATCGCGCCGACAGGCGGGGTGCCGGCTGGCTCGCAGGTGAAGGTGACGTGCGCGCCATGAGCAAGACCAGAACCGAGTTGGGAACACCGTCGACGAGGAGCGGGACGAAGCACCGATGAGCACTCCACGACTGCTCTCAAACCGCTACGAACTGGGTGAGACCCTCGGCTACGGCGGCATGTCCGAGGTCCACAAGGGGCGGGACGTCCGCCTCGGCAGAGACGTGGCGATCAAGGTGCTGCGTGCCGACCTCGCCCGCGACACCCAGTTCCAGGAACGGTTCCGGCGCGAGGCGCAGAACTCCGCCGCCCTGAACCACCCGGCGATCGTCGCGGTCTACGACACCGGCGAGACCCAGACCGAATACGGCCCGCTGCCGTACATCGTCATGGAGTTCGTCGACGGACGAACTCTGCGCGACATAGTGAAGACGCAGGGCCCGCTGTCCGGGAAGCGCGCCATGGAGGTCATGGCGGACGTCTCGGCCGCGCTCGACTTCAG
Source organism: Lentzea miocenica (assembly GCF_033949945.1). Classification (NCBI taxonomy): domain Bacteria; kingdom Bacillati; phylum Actinomycetota; class Actinomycetes; order Pseudonocardiales; family Pseudonocardiaceae; genus Lentzea; species Lentzea miocenica. Next base: position 25,926 of record NZ_JAXAVW010000014.1, on the reverse strand, counting down.
CCACCGGCACGGAATCGTCCACCGCGACGTGAAGCCGGCGAACGTGATGATCACCAAGTCCGGCGCCGTGAAGGTGATGGACTTCGGCATCGCCCGTGCCCTGCACGACGGCCAGGCCGCGGTCACCCAGACCGCCGCGGTGATCGGCACGGCCCAGTACCTGTCACCGGAGCAGGCGCGCGGCGAGTCCGTCGACGCCCGTTCCGACGTCTACGCCGCCGGCTGTGTGCTGTTCGAACTGCTGACCGGCGAGCCCCCGTTCACCGGTGACTCCCCCGTCGCGGTCGCGTACCAGCACGTGCGGGAAGACCCGAAGGCCCCGTCGCAGCTGAACCCGAAGGTGTCGCCGCAGCTCGACGCGATCGTGCTGAAGGCGATGTCGAAGGGTCCGGCGAACCGCTACCAGTCGGCCGCGGAGATGCGCGCCGACCTGGTGCGCGTGCTCTCGGGCCAGCGCCCGTCCGCGCCCGCCGTGATGACGGCCGAGGACCGCACCGCCGTGATGAACGAGCAGGCGACGCGCGCTCCTCGCACGCAGGTCGTCTCCGGAGGCCGGCATCGCCCGGCGGCGTTGAAGTCGGAGCCCGAGGACGACTACGACCCGATCGCCGACGAGGAAGAAGAGCGTCGCGCGAAGCGCAAGAAGGCCATCATGGTCACGCTCGTGGTGATCCTGTGCGTGGCCGTGCTCGGCCTCGCCGCGTGGATCACCGCGAACATCATGAACTCCGGCGGCCAGGCGACGGAGAAGGCCTCGGTCCCGTCGCTCGTGGGCCTGAGTCCGTTGGAGGCCAAGGAGAAGATCACCAAGGCCGGCCTCGTGCCCGCCCAGGAGGACGTCGCCTGCGAGCCCGGCCCGAACGGCGCCGCGGCCAAGTGCACCGCCGACCAGATCAACAAGGTGATCGGCACGAACCCGCCGGAGGGCACCCAGCTGACGAAGGGTGGCCAGGTCACGATCTCCGTCGGTGCGCCTCCTGGTGAGGGCACGGTGCCGGACCTCGTGGGCAAGACCCCGCAGGAAGCACAGGCGATCCTGGACAAGGACCCGAACGGCTTCAAGCTGCAGCAGGCCGCCGACGCCATCGAGGTCGACGACGCGACCAAGGCCGGCAAGGTCGCGGCCCAGAACCCGGCGACCGGCCTGAAGCTCAAAAAGGGCGGGACGATCAACATCCAGCTCGGCAAGGCACCGGACAAGCAGAACGTGCCGGGTGTCGTGGGCCAGGATCAGAACGACGCCCGTCAGACGCTCGAGGGCTCCGGCTTCAAGGTCGCGGTCGAGCCGGTCGACAGCGCGAAGCCCGAGGGTCAGGTCATCTCGCAGACCCCGGTCGGCAACAGCAAGGCCACCAAGGACTCGACGGTCACCATCCGCGTCTCGAAGGGCAACCAGATCGAGATGCCGGACCTGACCGGCCTGACCGAGAAGGAAGCCGAGAACAAGCTGAAGTCGTTGGGCTGGAACGGCAACCTCAACGTCCAGGACACGCCGGTCAACAGCCCGGCTCAGGACAAGAAGGTGCAGACGCAGAGCCCGGCGAAGGGCACTGCGATCACCAAGGGTGCCGCCGTGACGATCAACGTCGGCAAGTTCGGGATCGTGACGACCTAGGTTTCCGGTTGTGGAAAGGGGCGGCTTCCCTTGGGAGGCCGCCCCTTCGTCGTTCCGGGCGTTACTGGCGAGCGGCCGCGGCGAGCGTGCGCATGCCGTTCTCGAGCTGCGCGACCGTGGCCTCCGGCACCTCGAACCCGCAGACCTTGAGCCAGTTGGCGAGCATCCGGTGGCCGCCGTCGGTGAGCACCGACTCGGGGTGGAACTGCACACCCTCGACCGGAAGTTCCTTGTGCCGCATGGCCATCACGATGCCGGTCTCGGTCTTGCCGGTGACCTCGAACTCCGCGGGCACCGTCTCCGGCAGCACCGTCAGCGAGTGGTAGCGGGTCGCGATGAACGGCTGCGGCACGCCGTCGAGCACACCCTTGCCCTCGTGGAAGACGATGCTCGTCTTGCCGTGCAACAACTCGGGCGCGCGGTCGACCGTTCCGCCCCACACCACGCCGATCGCCTGATGACCGAGGCACACGCCGAAGACCGGCTTGCCGGTGTCGGCGCACTTCTTGATGACGTCGATGCTCGACCCCGCGCGCTCCGGCGTACCGGGGCCGGGGCTGACGAGCACACCGTCGACCTTGTCGATCTCGTCGAGGTCAACCTCGTCGTTGCGCCTCACGACGCACTCCGCACCCAGCTGAGCCAGGTACTGGACGAGGTTGTAAACGAAGCTGTCGTAGTTGTCGACCACGAGCACGCGCATGAAGAGAGCTTAGTGCGTGGCGTCGAGTGAGTTAGCTCTCGTCCGCGTTGAGGTTAGGCTACCCTAAAATAGGTGTCATGAGTCGCCCCTTGCGCGTCGCGATCGTCGGCGCCGGACCGGCCGGTGTCTACGCCGCCGACATCCTGACCAAGTCCGACGTCGACGTGCAGATCGACCTCTTCGAGAAGCTGCCGGCGCCCTACGGCCTGGTCCGCTACGGCGTCGCCCCCGACCACCCCCGCATCAAGGGCATCGTCGGCGCCCTGCAGAAGGTGCTCGACAAGCCGTCGGTCCGCTTCTTCGGCAACGTCGAATACGGCGTCGACCTCAAGCTCGACGACCTGCGCCAGTTCTACGACGCGGTCATCTTCTCCACGGGCGCCTCGTCCGACCGCCAGCTGGACGTCCCCGGCATCGACCTGCCCGGCAGCTACGGCGCAGCAGACTTCGTGTCCTGGTACGACGGCCACCCCGACGTGCCGCGCACCTGGCCGTTGACCGCCAAGTCGGTCGCCGTGCTGGGCGTCGGCAACGTGGCCCTGGACGTGGCCCGGATCCTGGCCAAGACCGCCGACGAACTCCTGGTCACCGAAATCCCGTCGAACGTCTACGAGGGCCTTCGCTCCTCCCCCGTCACCGACGTGCACGTCTTCGGCCGCCGCGGCCCGGCCCAGGCCAAGTTCACGCCACTGGAACTGCGCGAACTCGACCACTCGCCGAACGTCGAGGTGATCGTCCACGCCGAGGGCATCGAGTTCGACGAGGCCTCGATGCACGCGATCAGGACCAACAAGCAGGTCGAGATGATCGTGAAGACTCTCCAGGAGTGGGCGATCCGCGACGTGGGCTCCCGCCCGCGCCGCCTGCACCTGCACTTCCTGGAAGCACCGGTCGAGGTGCTCGGCTCCTCGTGCGTGACCGGCCTGCGCACCGAAACCCAGGAGCTGACCGGCGACGGCAACGTCCGCGGCACCGGCAACTTCACCGACTGGGACGTCCAGGCCGTCTACCGCGCCGTCGGCTACCTCTCGACGCACCTGCCCGACATCCCGTTCGACCACGTGTCCGGCACCATCCCGCACCTCGCCGGCCGCGTGCTGGACCTGGACGAGGTGCCCATGCCCGGCGTCTACGCGACCGGCTGGATCAAGCGCGGCCCGATCGGCCTCATCGGCCACACCAAGGGCGACGCCCTGGAAACCATCACCAGCCTGCTCGAAGACGCCGCGTCACTGCCGCCGGCCGCGTCGCCCGCGCCGTCCGCGATCGTGCAGTTCCTCGAGCAGCGCGGCGTGCCGTTCGTGACCAACGAAGGCTGGCGCAAGCTCGACCTGCACGAGATGGCCCTGGGCGCCGTGGAGGGCCGCGAACGCGTGAAGGTCGTGCCGCGCGAGGACATGACCGCGATCTCGAACGGCTGACCGCCCAGTCTGGACGGCTGACCGCCCCGGCTTGAACGGCCACGCGCCGTTCCTCGATGAAGCCGCCATCGCGGGTACGCGGTGGCGGCTTCAGCTATTTGAACGCGCCCCAGCCCTGATTGGTGAAGACAGGCGCCCTGCCCACCACGAGTGCTGCGCCGAAGACCGCCTCGCGGGCACTCTCGTAGAACGTGGGGTCGTCGACCCTCCCACCGCGCAACAGCCGCAGCGCCACGTCGGCGTGGTCGGACTGATCATCACCTGTGGTCAGGCGCAAGGTCACCTCGCCCGCGGTGATCACCCACCCCTCGCCGTCGGTGGCGACCTCCGCCTCGAACCGCGCCGGCATCGAACCCGGTCCCGCCGTGAGCTGGCCTCGGTCGCGCGCGGGTACGCGGTGGCGGCTTCAGCTGTTTCGGGCGCGCCGATGCGGACGCTTGCTCGCGGCACAGCGCCGACGTCGTTCTGGTCGCCGACCAGCGGACCCAAGCCTGGCTGCCGTGGCCCACGACGGACGGCCGTGACCCACGACTGCCGCGATCCGAGGCTTGGCTGGCGTGACCCGGTCCTGACAGCCCTGACCCTGACAACCCTGACCCTGACAGCCCTGACGGTGACATCTGCAGCCGTCGGCCACTGAGCCTGTGCCCCGCTGCCCCCGCGCGCTTCCTCATGCGCAACGACAACGGCGGGATTTGGGTTCCCGCAGATCCCGTTTTCCTGTGGACAACTCGTTCGCCCACCAGCCACGCTAACGCATCCAACCCGCTGAACTGCGCAAACAGCGGCGCCAAGGCCATGATCGCCACCGCACATCACCCGTCCAGGTGACGCGAATCAGTCGATCATCGAACCCGACCTCGGGCCGTTCCTCAGCTACGTCCGCGAGTACCTGCGGCTCGCCGAGGAGCAGCTCACTGGGTCGTGACGTTGTTGAACGGCAGTTTCGGCTCGGCCCACGGGAACACCACGAACATCAGCAGCGCCACGATGCCGACGACCAGCACGACGGCCTCGACGACCCGCAGGTACAGCGGGCCCGGCAGGTGCCGCCAGATCCAGCCGTACATCAGCCCTCCGTCATCTCGGGTGGCACGAAGCCGTCGGCCACCGGGTAGCTCTTGGTCTCGATGGCGTGCACGATCAGGCGCTGCTTGTCGGAGAAGCGCGGGTGGCAGGTCGTCAGGGTGAGCAGGCGGGCCTGCTTGTCGGCCGGCACGGTGGCGCCCACCTGGTGCGGGATGGGGGCGATGACCTCGCCCTGGGTCGGCGCGACGATCTCCTGGCCGACGGTCTTGGCGTAGGCGTCGCCGAGGGTCGTCGACAACGGGGCCACGCCGGTGCAGGCGGCCTGCTTCGACTTCGGGTTCGCGGCCCAGCCGGCCACCTCGCTGCTCATGGGGAGCACTCGGTAGACGAACCACTGGGTCTGGGTCTGCACCACCACGGCGTTGCAGGATTCGAGCAGGTCGAGGTCGTTGAACGGCGCGCCCTTGCCCACGCGGTGGCCGGCGATGGAGAAGTTGCCGGACTCGCCTGGCTGCGCGGTGTCCTTGTAGTGGCCGGGGCCGATCTCGAGGTGCTTGTCGGTGGTGCCCTCGACGACCGAGAACTTCCAGTCGTTGCCGAAGACCGGGATGTACATCTTCGCGAAGGCCTTGCCCTCGATGAGGTTCAGCTTCGACTGGCGGTTCGGGTCGGCCGGAGGCGGTGTGACGATGTTCGAACTCCATTCGGAGTCGAGAGCCGCGGTGGCGTCCTGCTGCTTTTCCGCGGAGAGCAGGTCGGTCACGTAGACCTCGTAGACGACGAACAGCAACACGACGAGACCCATCGTGATGAGGGCTTCGCCTACGCCGCGCACCGCTTTGCGCGCCATGCTGTCCGGCGGCGGGGCGGCCTTCTTCGGTTCGTCGTCCTTCGGTTCGTCGTCGTAGTACTCGTCATCGTCGTAGTACTCGTCGTCGTAGTCGTCCTCGATTCGCGGGATCACCTCGGTGGGCGGATCGACCGGGCGAGGACGGGGAGGGGCGGGCGGCATTCCCTGCCGGGGCATTCCGCCGGGCGGGGTGCCCTGCCGCGGCATTCCGCCGGGCGGGGTCCCGTGCCGAGGCATTCCCCCTGGCGGCGTGCCCTGGGGCAGGCCACGCGCGGGAGTGCCGGGCGGCGGGCCCTGCGGCGGGCCCGGGCGGCGCGGCGGCGAGCCGGGAGGAGGCAGGCTTCCGGAGAAAGCGCTGGTGAACTGGGTCGCGTCCGGCGGCGGCAACGGGCGCGGCGACGGAGTGGCCCGCACGTGCTGCAGGTCATCACGACGGGGTGCAGGACGCCGTGGAGGCGGCTGCTGCGGTCCCGAGTTCACCTGAGAACCTCCGCACGGACTGTGAACTGAAAACAACTGCGTCTACCAAGTGGTTCGCTGACCACCTTCGCTACGTTAACGTGTCTCCCGAGTAGTGCACGTAAACTCACGTCACTCAGGGATATCCACGTCAGGCGAGGACAGCATGCCCAAGTCCAAGGTCCGGAAGAAGGCGGTCTACACCGCACCCACTGACCGCCGCACGCCGGTCAAGGTCAAGGCAGCGGGACCGTCACACCCGGTCTACGTCGTTGTCATGCTCGGCTTCATGCTGCTGGGCCTCGCGTGGCTGGTCGTCAACTACATCGCGGCCGAGAAGATCCCGTTCATGCTCGAGCTGGGCGCGTGGAACTTCGCCATCGGCTTCGCGCTGATGATCATCGGCCTGCTGATGACGATGCGCTGGCGCTAGCCCGCACGCTCAGAGCTCGGCAAGTCACCGTTCGTAGAGGTCGGCCCGGACGTCACACGTCCGGGCCGACCTTTGTTCGCTCCAGGTTCACCTGGTTCATCCGAGCGTCACCGAAGCACACGGCTGTAAGTCATCCCCATTGGGGACAAGTCCTGTGGACAACTTTGCACCAAAATGCACAAGCGACGGTTTTCCCTCATGCGGACCCGTTCAGTTGTCCACATTTCATGCGGGACACTCGACGGTGTGACTCGCACCTGGTCCACCCCCGCCCCGATGGTCGCCCTCGCGTGGGTGCTCGTCCTCATGCTCGCCATCGCGACGTTCCTCGCTGACGACAACGCGGGCCGTCTCCTCGTCGGACTGGCAACGCTGCTGGTCAGCTACCTCGCGGCGTTCGCGACACTCGCCAGGCCGAGGCTCACCGCGGGCGTGGACGGGCTCTCCGTGCGCGGGTTCGCGAGCACGACGCACCTGCCGTGGCACGAGGTGAAGATCAAGCTGCAGACCACCCGGCGCCTCGGCAGGGAACAGCAGACATTGGAACTCGACGCCGAAGACCGTCTCGTGGTGCTCACGAAACTGGACCTCGGCGCCGATCCGGAAGAAGTCGCCGGCGTCCTGCACGCCCTGCGCCCGTAAAGGACAAATCAGCGGCAGGTCCTGGCGATCTCCATGATGACCTCCGCGTCGGTGTCGAGCTGAGCCGCGCGCAGGGCGAACATGACGCCGAGCAACACGACCGCGGCCACCACGGCACCGATCTGGTAGAGGTTGCGGTTCTGCGCGGGCGCCCTGACCATCGCGAGCGTCAGCAGGCCGCCGATCACGAACCCGCCGAGGTGCCCGAGCAGCGAGGCGTTGGTGAAGAGGTTCGACACCAGGTTGATCCCGACGATCACGACGATCGTCGAGATGTCCCGCTTCTGCCGCTTGAACACGATCAGCAACGCGCCCATCAGGCCGAACACCGCGCCGGACGCGCCGGCGAGCTGCTGGCAGACGGTACCGAAGAAGAACGCCGCCGCACTGCCGCCGAGCAACGACAGGAAGTACACGGCGCTGTACCGCAGCTTGCCCAGCTCCTGCTCGACGATGGTGCCCACCACGTAGAGGGCGGCCATGTTGAGCGCGAGGTGGATCAGCCCGAAGTGCATGAAGCCCGACGTGACGATGCGCCACCACTCACCGTTGGCGGTGAGATCGGGAATCATCGACGTCGCCGTGAACAGGCCCGACCGGGAGTTGTTCATCGGACTGCCGGACTGCGCGACCGTGACCACGTACGCGAGCACGTTGAGCGCGATCATCACCTGCGTGATGATCGGCCGGCTGTTCGAGACCTCCGCACCCGCGAGCGTGCGGGGACGGCGGACCGAACGCTGGCCCTCGTTGACGCAGTCGACGCATTGCATGCCGACCGACGCGTCACGCAGGCACTCCGGGCACATCGGACGGTCGCACCTGGTGCAGCGCAGCCGGGTGGGCCGATCGGTATGACGTGTGCAGACCGGGGTTTCCGGCTGCGCTCCGATCGGCCCTTCCGGTGGCACGAGTGCGTCGTTCACGCGCGTTCGATCGTGACCCGCTCGATCTTGATGTCGTTGACCGGACGGTCGCCCGCACCGGTCGTGGTGTTGCCGATCGCGTCAACGACGTCGCGCGACTCCTGGTCCGCGACCTCACCGAAGATCGTGTGCTTGAAGTTCAGCCACGTCGTCGGCGCCACGGTCACGAAGAACTGGGAGCCGTTGGTGTTGGGCCCGGCGTTCGCCATCGCGAGCAGGTAGGGCTTGTTGAACTGCAGTTCGGAGTTGAACTCGTCGGCGAAGCGGTAGCCGGGGCCACCACGACCGGTGCCGGTCGGGTCACCGGTCTGGAGCATGAAGCCCGCGATGACGCGGTGGAACAGGGTGCCGTCGTAGAACGGTCCCGAGTTCGTGCCGCTGGCGTTCGCCTCGGTGTAGGTCTTCGTGCCCTCGGCGAGCCCGACGAAGTTCGCCACCGTCTTGGGGGCGTGGTCGGGGAACAGGTTGATGCGGATGTCGCCCTGCGTGGTGTGCAGGGTCGCCGTCACCTTGGTCCCGACGAAGGATTCATTGCTGTCAGCCACCACCCCATCGTGCCATCCACAGGCGGAGATGTTCAGAAAGGGGCACGATGGGTACCCCTGAGGCATAACCGGACGACAACGTTGTGGAGCACAGGATGGACGAGGTGGACGTCATGACCCGCGCCGGCGAGTCCGTTGGCAAGGCTGTCGGCACCGGTCTGAAGGCCGCGCGTCAGGGAGTCGTTCGCGCAGGTCACGCCGCCGAGGTGAAGCTGGCGGAGCGTGGCATCACGACCGACCAGGTGCGCGGTGTGCTCGTGGATCGGGCCGACACTCTGATGGGCAAGGCCGAGGACTGGGAGAAGCAGACCCGCCGTTCCCGCAAGCGCCTCGCCAAGAAGGGCGCGAAGACGCGCGCCGACCTCATGAGCAAGGCGGAGGTAGTGCGCAAGGAAGTGAAGAAGGCGGCCAAGCACGCGCGCAAGGACGCCAAGGTGCGCGCCAAGGAGATCCGCAAGGCGGCGGCCCAGCTCGGCGCCGACGCACCGAAGCGGCGCAGGTGGCCGTGGGTGCTCGGAATCCTCATCGCGGCCGCGGCAGCCGGCTACGTCGCGCTGACCCGCAGGCCGGAGGAGGTCCACCTGCAGGACGAGGAGCAGGCTCCGATGGCGGAGCCGGTCCTCAACGGTCAGGTGCCGACCCAGAAGGAACCGATCAAGTAGTTCCTGAGACGCAGAACGGGTGATCTTCCAGCCGGAAGGTCACCCGTTTCGCATGCTCAGATCTTGAGGCCCTTGACCGCTTCCTCAGCGATGCGGCGAGCCTTGATCGACTGCTTCTGGTTGGTCGTCACGACCACGGCCGCGGTGCCCTTCGAGACGGCGTAGACGACACCGCTGTCGTTGCTGACGTACCCTCCGGCCCACCCGGTGGGCGAGCTCGCGGGCTGTGAACCGTCCGGCGCCGCCTCGTTCACGATCGACTTGGCCACCCGCTCGTCACCGACGTACACCCGCACGGTGAGCTGGATCTCGGTCGCCGTGGCGTAGAAGAAGCACGCCGGGTGAGGTTCGTCCGTTGACAGTTTCACCTTCGGCACGCGCTGACCGTTCGCCTCGGCCACGAAACCGGTCGCGAGGTACGGGCAGGCGCCGTCGTTCACGGGCTGGGGCGCGGGCGGCACTGTCGGTGCGGCGCTGGTCGTGGTGGTGACCCGCTGGGGCTGGGTCGTGGGAACCGGCACGTCCTGGGCGACGGGGGTGCCGCACGCGGCGAGTACGCCCAGCAGGGGCAGCAACAGTGCTCGTTTCATAGGGGCAACAGTCAACCAGATACCAAAAGCGCCTTTACCGGCACACTCTAAATTGGTCCATACCTTTTGTGTTCTGCCCCTGCCCCGCACCCACGGAAGGACCTTGTTCATGGAGTTCCTGGAGCAACGACGAGAGCACGCCCTGGCGCTCTTCCGCATCGTCATCGGACTGTTCTTCTTGATCCACGGGGTGCAGAGGATCATGAAGGGAGCCAACCTGGTGTCCTGGCCGGGTGGCCCCATGACCGTCATCGAACTGGTCGGCGGCGGCCTCATCCTGATCGGCCTGTGGACGCGCTGGGCCGCGTTCATCGCGTCCGGTGCGATGGCCTACGCCTACTTCGTGGTGCACCAGCCGAAGGCCCTGCTGCCGATCGCCAACGGCGGCGAGCTGGCTGCCGTCTACTCGTGGGCGTTCCTGATGCTGGTGTTCACGGGAGCCGGCGCGTGGAGCGTCGACCAACTCCTCAACAAGTCGTCCAAGAAGTCGCTCACCAACGCTTAAACGCACTGAAGCCCTGTTCGCTGCGGCGCGAACAGGGCTTCAGTGAAAGCGATATGGAGACGAGGGGAATCGAACCCCTAACCCCCGCCTTGCAAAGGCGGTGCTCTGCCAATTGAGCTACGTCCCCATGGATCCGGGGCGGCAGACCGCCCGCGGGATCAGTCCGTGGGAGCGGTGGCCTCGCGCCACAGGTCCGCGTCGGCCTTGGCCGAACGGCTGCGCTTGACGAAGAACAGAACCGCACCGGCGACCACGACGAGTGCGATGATCTTCTTAGCCACTTCGAATCCCTCCCAAGACTGCGGACGCACGACCCCACTACGCTACAGGATTCCGAGCGATCATGATGGGGGTCCGGGGGCTTGCCCCCGGCAGGGGGCCTGGGGGCTTGGCCCCCAGTGTAAAAGACGAAGATTCGAGAAATGGTTGGCGCTTTCTGCCAACAGAGTTACGGCCTCGAATCGAGTGGGCCTAGGAGGACTTGAACCTCCGACCTCTTCATTATCAGTGAAGCGCTCTAACCGCCTGAGCTATAGGCCCTCGATCATCACCCCTTGGGGCAACGAGGAAGACCTTACAGGATCGTCCTTCGCTGCCCCAAATCCGGGGGTCACTCACGCTCGGAGAGCGTCAACTCCAAGCCACCGGCCAAGTCCGCGGACACGTTGTAGACGAACGCGCCAACGGTTGCGAGGGCCGTGAACAGCACGATGTTGACCGCGCCGATGATCGCCGAAACGCCGAACACGCGGCCGGCGCTGATCAACGGTTCACCTGGCTCGTTGGCCTGGAGCAGGTCGTTCGCGGTGCTGTTGATCTTGTCCCAGACACCCATGCCGTGCAGCACGCCGTAGAGCACGCCGACCGCCACGAGCCAGACGAAGAACAACGCGACGCCGAGCACCAGGGCGAGCTTGAGCACCGACCACGGGTCGACGCGCTTCACCTGGAGCGAGGCGCGCCGCGGACCGCGACCGGGGCGACGGGCCGACGGGGTCGCCGCGGCGGGGCGGGCACCACTGGTGCCCATGTTCACCGACGTGCGGCTGCTGCCCAGGCCGACCGGCACGGCCGAGCCCGTGACCACGGGCTTCTGCACCTTGACGGTGTCCGGGTCGGTCGACGGGAACGCAGGCTCGGGAGTCGGACTGGCGGACGGAACGGGCGGCGCGCCCGGAACCACGTACGCCTCGGTCGCGTCCTGGTGGGACGCTTCCGTGTCGTTCGTCACGCGCTGCCAGGGCGGCGGCGCGGAGACGACGACCGGCTCCTCGGCGGCCGGAGCAGCCGGAGCAGCCGGAGCAGCAGGCTTTGCGGCCGGAGCCGGAGTCGCCGACGCGGCGGCAGGAGCCGGCGTGTCGATCGAGACCGTCTTCTGCTCGGCCGGAGCGGCTGCGGGTTTGGCGGCCTCGGCCGGAGCCGGAGTGTCCGGCTTGGCCGCTGCGGGCTTGGCCGGCGTCGCAGCGGCGGCCGGAGCAGCCGCCGCTGCGGGAGTCTCGGGAGCAGCAGCGGGCTTGACGGCCTCGGCCGCCTTCTCCGCGGACACAGGCTTGGTCTTGTCCTGCGCGTTTCCACCCGAGGAACCGGAGGCCGCCGACGCGGCCGAGTCCGACTTCTTCTCCGCAGCGTTCTGGGGAGTCGGCTTGGTGATCACCGCGGTCTTGTCCGCGTCCCGACCTTCGCGGTTCTCGGGTGGAGTCACGAGCTGTCCTTAGCCTCTCGCTAGCAATTCCGACTACTCAGCCGAGTCGGTGGGGCTGACTGCCTGGTCGTCGGCAGAGTCCTCCGCGACAGACGCCTCACCGTTAGTGACGTCGCTGGGCTCGTCCGCGTTGCGTGCGACGGCGATCAAAGTGGTGCTCTCGCCGAGGTTCATCAGCCGCACGCCCTTCGTCTGCCGTCCAGCCTTGCGCACCTGCTCGGCACGGGTCCTGATGACCCCGCCGCTCGAGGTGATGGCGTAGAGCTCGTCGTCGACGTCGACGATGAGCGCGCCCACCAGCCTGCCACGTCGGCGGTCGTGCTGAATCGTCAGCACACCCTTGCCACCGCGACCCTGGACCGGGTAGTCCTCGATCGGCGTTCGCTTCGAGTACCCACCGTCCGTCGCGACCAAAACGAACAGGCCTTCCTGCACGACGCCGACCGACAACAGCTCGTCCTCGGCGTTGAAGCGCATGCCCTGCACGCCTGACGTGGCACGACCCATCGGGCGCAGCACGTCGTCCGTCGCGTGGAAGCGGATCGACTGGCCGTCGGCGGACACCATGAGCAGGTCGTCGTCGGCCGAACAGAGCACCGCGCCGACCAGTTCGTCGTCCTCGCGCAGGTTGATGCCGATAAGACCACCCGATCGGTTGGAATCGAAGTCCGTGAGCTTCGACTTCTTCACCAGACCCTTGCGGGTGGCGAGCACGAGGTACGGCGACACCTCGTAGTTCTTGATCTGGATGACCTGCGCGATCTCCTCCTCCGGCTGGAACGCGAGGAGGTTCGCGACGTGCTGACCGCGGGCGTTGCGGTTCGCCTCGGGCAGCTCGTACGCCTTCGTGCGGTACACGCGGCCCTTGTTCGTGAAGAACAGGATCCAGTCGTGCGTCGAGCACACGAAGAAGTGCGCGACGATGTCGTCCTGCTTGAGCTGAGCGCCCTGCACGCCCTTGCCGCCGCGCTTCTGCGCCCGGTAGAGGTCGGTCTTGGTGCGCTTCGCGTAGCCGGTGCGGGTGATCGTGACCACCACGTCCTCGACCGCGATCAGGTCCTCCATGGACACGTCGCCGTCGAACGGGATGATCTCCGTGCGGCGGTCGTCGCCGTACTTGTCCACGATGGCCATGAGCTCGTCGCGCACGATGGCGCGCTGCCGCTCCGGCTTCTCGAGGATGTCCTTGAGGTCCGCGATCTCGACCTCGATCTCGGCCAGCTGGTCGATGATCTTCTGGCGCTCCAGGGCGGCCAGGCGGCGGAGCTGCATCTCCAGGATCGCGTTGGCCTGGATCTCGTCGACGTCGAGAAGCTCCATCAGGCCCGTGCGCGCGATGTCCGGCGTCTGGGACCGGCGGATCAACGCGATGACCTCGTCGAGGTGATCGAGCGCCTTGACCAGGCCGCGCAAGATGTGCGCGCGCTCCTCGGCCTTGCGCAGACGGAACCTGGTCCGCCTGACGATGACCTCGATCTGGTGCTTCACGTAGTGACGGATCATCTGGTCGAGCCGCAGGGTGCGCGGCACGCCGTCGACCAGCGCCAGCATGTTCACGCCGAACGAGTACTGCAGCTGGGTGTGCTTGTAGAGGTTGTTCAGCACGACCTTCGCCACCGCGTCGCGCTTGAGCGTGACCACGATGCGCATGCCGCGGCGGCTGTTCGACTCGTCCGCGATGTTCGAGATGCCGGTGAGCTTCGCGTCGCGCACGAGCGCGGCGATGTTCTCGACGAGGTTGTCCGGGTTGACCTGGTACGGCAACTCGGTGACGACCAGGATCGTGCGGCCCTTGGCGTCCTCGTCGACCTCGATGACCGCGCGCATCTTCACCGAGCCGCGGCCGGTGCGGTACGCGTCCTGGATGCCCGAGTTGCCGAGGATCTGGCCGTGGGTCGGGAAGTCCGGGCCCTTGATCCGCTCGATGACGGCCTCGAGGGTCTCCTCGTCGGAGGCCTCCCAGTTGTCCAGCGCCCACACCACGCCGGACGCGACCTCGCGGAGGTTGTGCGGCGGGATGTTGGTCGCCATGCCGACCGCGATGCCCGAACTGCCGTTGATCAGCAGGTTCGGAATGCGGGACGGCAGGACCGTCGGCTCCTGGATGCGACCGTCGTAGTTGTCGCGGAAGTCGACGGTCTCTTCCTCGATGTCCGCGAGCATCTGCATGGCCAGCGGGGTGAGGCGGCACTCGGTGTAGCGCATGGCGGCGGCCGGGTCGTTGCCAGGAGACCCGAAGTTGCCCTGACCGTCGATCAGCGGGTACCGCATCGCCCACGGCTGAGCGAGCCGCACGAGCGCGTCGTAGATCGACGAGTCGCCGTGCGGGTGGTAGTTGCCCATCACGTCGCCGACGACGCGGGCGCACTTGTTGTAGCCGCGGTCCGGCCGGAACCCCGAGTCGAACATCGAGTAGAGCACGCGGATGTGGACGGGCTTGAGTCCGTCGCGCACGTCCGGCAGTGCTCGGCCGACGATGACGCTCATCGCGTAGGCGATGTAGGAGTTCTGCATCTCCTGCTGGATGTCGACCGGCTCGGTGCGGTCGTGCTCCGGCGGAAGGGTCGTCTCAGTCACGGTTCTTCTTTCCTCTTCGCCAGCCGTGGATGTCTAGAAGGGGCCGGACTCAGACGTCCAGGAACTTCACGTCCTTGGCATTACGCGTGATGAACGAGCGGCGTGCCTCGACGTCCTCACCCATGAGCACGCTGAAGAGCTCGTCGGCGGTGGCGGCGTCGTCCATGGTGACCTGGAGGAGCACCCGGTTCGCCGGGTCCATCGTGGTCTCCCACAGCTCCGCGGCGTTCATCTCGCCGAGACCCTTGTAGCGCTGGATGTTGTCGTCCTTGCCGAGCTTCTTGCCCGCGGCCAGGCCTTCCTTGATCAGGCCGTCGCGCTCGCGGTCGGAGTACGCGTACTCCGGCTCGATGCGCTGCCACTTGATCTTGTAGAGCGGTGGCTGGGCGAGGTAGACGTGGCCGTGTTCGAGCAGCGGCTGCATGAAGCGGAACAACAGCGTGAGCAGCAGCGTGCGGATGTGCTGGCCGTCGACGTCGGCGTCCGCCATCAGGATGATCTTGTGATATCGCAGCTTCGACAGGTCGAACTCGTCGTGGATGCTCGTGCCCAGAGCGGTGATCATGCTCTGGACCTCGTTGTTCTTCAGCACGCGGTCGATGCGCGCCTTCTCCACGTTGATGATCTTGCCGCGGATCGGCAGGATGGCCTGGTACATGGAGTCCCGGCCTTCCTTGGCCGAGCCGCCGGCGGAGTCGCCCTCTACGACGTAGAGCTCGCACTCCTCCGGGTTGGTGGAGCGGCAGTCCTTCAGCTTGCCCGGCAGGCCGCCGATGTCCAGCGCGCCCTTGCGGCGGACCAGTTCCCGGGCCTTGCGCGCGGCCATGCGGGCCTGCGCCGACGACACCGCCTTGCTGACGATCGTCTTCGCCTCGTTGGGGTGACGCTCGAACCAGTCGGCCAGGTGCTCGTTCGTCGACTTCTGCACGAACGACTTCGCCTCGCTGTTGCCCAGCTTGGTCTTCGTCTGGCCCTCGAACTGGGGCTCCTTCAACTTCACCGAGATGATCGCGGCGAGACCCTCGCGGATGTCGTCACCGGTGAGGTTGGTGTCCTTCTCCTTGAGCAGCTTCTTCTCGCGCGCGTACTCGTTGACGACACGCGTCAACGCGGCGCGGAAGCCCTCCTCGTGCGTGCCGCCCTCGTGCGTGTTGATCGTGTTCGCGAACGTGTAGACCGACGCCGTGTAGCCGGTGTTCCACTGCATCGCGACCTCGACCTCGAGGTCCTCGCCCTTCGCCTCGAACGCGATGACCTTCTGGTGCACCGCTTCGCGGGTGTGGTTGATGTGGCGGACGAAGTCCTCCAGACCACCCGGGTAGTGGTAGACGCGTTCCTTCACCGCGGCCTTGTGGCCCTCGGCGTCGGCGATCTCGTCCTCCTCCGAGACCCGCTCGTCGCGCAGGACGATGGTGATCCCCTTGTTGAGGAACGCCATCTCCTGCAGGCGGCGTGCGATCGTCTCGACGTTGTACGTCGTGGTCTCGAAGATCTCCGGGTCGGCCCAGAACGTGGTGGTGGTGCCGGTCTCGTCGGTCGCCTCGCCCTGGCGCAGCTCGTGCGCGGGCTTGGAGCTCTCGTAGCGCTGGGTCCAGACGTGACCCTGGCGCCTGATCTCGAGGTCGACGGCGGTGGACAACGCGTTCACCACGGAGATGCCGACGCCGTGCAGACCGCCGGACACCGCGTAGGAGTCGCTGTCGAACTTGCCGCCCGCGTGCAGCTTGGTCATGACGACCTCGACGGTCGGCACTCCCTCGACCGGGTGCATGTCGATCGGGATGCCACGACCGTCGTCGATCACCCGGACGCCGCCGTTGGCCAGCAGCGTGACGTCGACCTTCGTCGCGAAGCCGGCCATCGCCTCGTCGACCGAGTTGTCCACAACCTCCTGGACCAGGTGGTGCAGACCGCGCTCGCCGGTCGAGCCGATGTACATGCCCGGCCTCTTGCGCACTGCCTCCAAGCCTTCGAGGACAGTGATCGAGGACGCGCCGTACTCATTCTTCTTTGCTGACACGGGCCTGGAGTCTCCTCGCTGATGCGGGCCGGGCCCGCACGTGGATTGGTGACGCTCCCCGTGATTCTACCGGGCCACCCCGACAGAACGGGGGCAAGGACACCTTTGATTCGGTCACAGAGGCCCTCAAGTGACCACAGGTGGGTGCGGACCGCTGAAACGGGGGTTCAAATCCGCTGGTGAACGCTCATTGAGCCACAGAACGGCCGCTGAGCCCTTGACAGGACCTCACCCGTAGGTGTCACGCGGACCGCGCCCAGGCGCGTGCCTGGGGCCGTGTCGCCAGCTCGGAGCGTCCGGTCCCTTGATCTTGAGCCTTTTGACGACGCCGTTGCCGACACCCGCGGCGATCCGCTTGAGCAGATCGCGCTGCAGAAGGCGCAGCTGAGTGGCCCACGCCGTCGACGACGCCTGGACCGTCAGTTCCCCGTCACTGAGAGCGATCGGTTTCGCGTGCTCAGCGACTTCCTCACCTACCAATTTTGCCCAACGACCGAAGACCTGGCCACCCTGAAGTTGCTCGACCCAGCCGCGGTCGGCCGCGATCCGGGAGGCGATCCGGCCGAGCGGCTGCGGGTCGCGGTCGTCCGGCCCAGGACCCGACCAGCGACGGCGCCGGCGGTTGACCGGACGGCCCTTCGACTTGCTGCCGGGCACCCTGCCGCGGGCCTTCGCACTGGCCTTCGCGGCCTCCAGTGCGGCCCGCGCGAGGTCAGAACCCTTCAGGGGCTCACCCTCAGGTGTGAATGAACCTGTGGACAAGTCCGGATTTGTGACGGAGTTATCCACACCATCCACAGACTTGTCCCCAGATGTGTGGGCGGACACACCCGATCGAGCTACACGTTGGGGGTCTGAACCCGCTGAGTCAGACATGTCGTACCTCCCCGCCCTGAACCTCGAACCGAGCCCCGCTGAGCTCGTCCGGAACGTCCTCCGCCACCGCCGCGGTGATCAGCACCTGCTCCGCGGCGGCCGCGACCTTGGCCAGCTGCCGGCGCCGGCCGCGGTCGAGTTCGGCAAAGACATCGTCCAGCACGAGCACCGGTTCGATGCCGTCGACACGCATCAGTTCGTACCCGCCGAGTCTCAGCGCGAGCGCGAAAGACCATGACTCTCCGTGACTGGCATAACCCTTCGCGGGGAGCTCACCGAGGGTGAGGTCGAGGTCGTCGCGGTGCGGGCCCACGAGGCACACGCCGCGTTCGATCTCCTGCCGCCGGACCCGGTCGAGCTCGGCCAGCAGCAGGTCCTCGATGCTCTCCTTGTCCTCCGGAAGGTCGCCGACGCTCGACCTGTACGAGATCAGCGCCGGACGTGACTCCGGTGCGACCTCCGCATAGGCCGTGGTCACGTGGTCCGCCATGTCGCGGACCAGCTTCATCCGCGCGGCCAGCAGCTCCGCGCCGTGCTGGGCGAGGTGCCCGTCCCAGACGTCGAGCGTCGACAGGTCCGCCGATCGTGAATGCTTCACCGTCTTCAACAACGCGCTGCGCTGCTTGAGGACACGGTCGTAGTCGCTGCGAACGCCGGCGAACCGCGGCGCGCGCAACACCAGCATCTCGTCGAGGAACCGCCGCCGGTCGCTCGGATCGCCTCGCACAAGAGAGAGGTCCTCCGGTGCGAACAACACAGTGCGCAGGATCCCGAGCACGTCACGCGGGCGCGGCACCGGACCGCGGTTGATCCGCGCCCGGTTCGCCTTGCCCGCCGTGATCTCGAGTTCCACGAGCAGCTCGCGGTCGTCGTTGACCACGGCCGCCCGCACAACGGCGCGTTGAGCACCGTGCCGGATCAACGGCGCGTCGGTGGCGACGCGATGCGAACCCAGCGTCGCCACGTACCCGATCGCCTCGACCAGGTTCGTCTTGCCCTGGCCGTTGCGCCCGACGAGCACCGAGACGCCGGGCTCGAGCTCCAGGTCAGCGAGTTCCCACGAGCGGAAGTCGCTGACCTGGAGATGTCTGACGTGCACTTCGCTAGCTCTGGGTGCTGCCGGAGCCGGACGACGGTCCGGCCATGTGCACCGCGTGGCCACCGAACTGGTTGCGCAGTGCCGCCACGGCGCGCATCGCGGGCGAGTCCTCCTGCCGCGACTGGAACCTCGCGAAGAGCGCGGCGGAGATCACCGGGAGCGGCACCGCGTTGTTGATGCCTTCCTCGACGGTCCACCGGCCCTCGCCGGAGTCCTCGACGTAACCGCGGAGGTCGTCGAGCTCCGGGTCCGACTCGAGCGCGCGCACCAGCAGGTCGAGAAGCCAGGACCGCACAACGGTTCCGCGCTGCCAGGCCGAGATCACCGCGGGCACGTTGTCCACGACGTCGGTCTTGTCGAGCAGCTCGAAGCCCTCGGCGTACGCCTGCATCAGGCCGTACTCGATGCCGTTGTGCACCATCTTCGAGTAGTGGCCGGCGCCGACCTTGCCCGCGTGCGCGAAGCCTTCCTCGCGCGGGCCCTCCGGACGCAGCGCGTCGAAGATCGGCATCGCCTGCTCGACGTGCGCGACGTCGCCGCCGACCATCAGCGCGTAGCCGTTGTCGAGGCCCCACACACCGCCGGACACACCGCAGTCGAGGTAGCCGATCTCCTTCTCCGCCAGCAGGTCCGCGTGGATCCTGTCGTCGGTGAACTTGGAGTTGCCACCGTCGATCACGAGGTCGCCGGGCTGCAGCAGTTCGGACAGCTCGTTCACCGTGTTACGGGTGATCTCGCCCGCGGGCACCATCACCCACACGACGCGCGGCGCTTCGAGCTTGGACACCATGTCCGCCAACGACTCCGAGTCGCTGACCTCCGGGTTGCGGTCGTAGCCGACCACCTCGTGACCGGCACGACGCACCCGCTCGCGCATGTTGAAACCCATCTTGCCGAGGCCGACGAGTCCGAGCTGCACGGTGTTCTCCCCTAAACGTTTCTGTTACCCGGTAAGGGTTCTTTAGCCGGGCAGGCGAACGGGCATCAGGAGGTACAGGTAGCCCGGCGCCACGTTCCCATCCTCGTCCACCGGCTTGAGCAGTGCCGGTCGGCTGGGTGTGGTGAAGGACAAGTGGACTTTCTGGGTGCGAACGGCGCCGAGTCCGTCGAGCAGGTACCCGGGGTTGAACGCGATCGTGACCGCGTCGCCGGTGTACTCGACCGGCAGCTCTTCCTCGGCCGAACCCTCGTCGTCGCCACCGGCGGACAGGCGCAGACCGCCGTCCACGAACTCGAGGCGCACCTGCGTGCCGCGTTCGGCGACGAGCGACACGCGCTTGATCGCCTGCTGCAGCGCGTCGATGTCGATGATCGCGGCGGCTGAGTGCTCGCTCGGGAGCAGCTGGCGGTACTTCGGGAAGTCCGCGTCGAGCAGGCGGGTCGTCGTGCGCTTGCCGGAACCCGCGAGACCGAGCAGACCATCGTTCGCCGCGAGGGACATCTCGACCTTGCCGCCGGACGAGCCCAGCGTCTTGGCCGCGTCGCCGAGCGTCTTGGCGGGGACGAGCACCGCGACCTCGCCGAGCGCCTCGTCCGGCTCCCACGGGAACTCGCGCATAGCCAGCCGGAACCGGTCGGTGGCGACGAGGGTCAGCTTGCCCTCGCCGATCTCGACGCGGACGCCGGTGAGCATCGGGAGCGTGTCGTCCTTGCCGGCCGCGACGGCGACCTGGCCGACCGCCTCGCCGAAAACCTCGCCGGGAAGCTCACCGATGAGCTGCGGCATCGACGGCAGCGCGGGGTAGTCCTCGACCGGCATCGTCGGCAGGCTGAACCTGGCGCTGCCACAGCTGATCATCATCCGGGCGCCGTCGACCGCGATCTCGACCGGGTGGTTCGGCAGCGCCTTGGTGATGTCGGCGAGCAGACGGCCGGAGACGAGCGCGCGACCGGCGTCGGCGATCTGCGCCGGGACACCGACCTGGGCCGAGACCTCGTAGTCGAATCCGGAAACCGTCAGCGACTCCTCCGACTCCGCGTCGAGCAGCACGCCGCCCAGCACGGGAACCGGCGGACGGGACGGAAGGCTGCGAGCGACCCAGGCGACAGCGTCGGCGAGGCCGTCGCGTTCGACGCGGATCTTCATGAGGCGTCCTTTCCTCGACAGTCGACAAGCCCAACCACGACAACGTGCCAGTGGGGGTTAGGGAGCCTCGACCTCGGCAACCCGAGGTGCGGAGCAACCACGTTAGAGCGTCCTGGCCCTTCCCGTCACTTCGGGGTTCGGGCACCGATCCCCGGGAGCTGTCCACGCTGTTTTGCTTTTGAGTTCTTTCTAGAAGAGATCAAACAGCAGTAACAGTAAGGGTTGTGGATTGTGGGGACAGCCCTTGAACCTGCAGGTCAGGGTGTCACCCACCATGTGGACTAAGGGGGGATGGCACCCGGGGACAGATCGGCGCACCCGGGGACAGCCAGTTGTGCACACCTCTCGATCCACAGATCGTCCACAGTTGTCCCCGGGTGCGTCCCCGGGTGCGGGGCAGTTGTACCCGGGTGTTCAACAGGCTTCCGTGGCCAGATCGTGGCCTGGGTCTCAGACTTTTCCAGTTGTCCCCACCCCTTCGAGTGGGACGGGCGAACAATAAGCCCCGTTCCGAGGCCGATCACCCCTCGACTCCACCCGGGTTCGAGCGCGCGCGTACGGCTCGTGTGCTGGTCTCTCGCCGTTGGATGTCGTTGTGTCCCGCGGTGCTTCCTGGGTGCGGCCTCCGATGCAGCTTCGGCTCCGGCCGGTTGCGTCCCGTTGCGGGCGAACGAAAAAGGGGCCCTCCGTGTCAGAGGACCCCTCGGTTGCCACCCAGGTCGGATCAGGGAGCGTGGCGAGCGCGCTGCTTGATCCGGGACGTCAGTTCCTGCACCTGGTCGTAGATCCGCCGGCGCTCTGCCATCTCCTTGCGGATCTTCTTGTCCGCGTGCATCACCGTCGTGTGGTCGCGGCCGCCGAACGTCTGACCGATCTTCGGCAGCGACAGGTCCGTCAGTTCGCGGCACAGGTACATCGAGATCTGCCGCGCCTGCGCGAGCGCCTTCGTCTTACCGGGGCCGCAGAGGTCGTCGATCGACACTCCGAAGAACTCCGCGGTGACCGCCATGATCGTCGGGGCGGTGATCTCCGGCGCGTGCGAGTCGGGGATCAGGTCGCGCAGCACGATCTCGGCGAGCTGGATGTCGACGGGCTGGCGGTTGAGCGACGCGAACGCCGTCACGCGGATGAGCGCGCCTTCGAGTTCGCGGATGTTGCGTTCGATGCGGGAGGCGATGAACTCCAGCACGTCGGCCGGGGCCGCGAGCCGGTCCTGCGCCGCCTTCTTGCGGAGGATCGCGATCCGGGTCTCGAGCTCGGGCGGCTGGATGTCCGTGATCAGACCCCACTCGAACCGCGTGCGCAGGCGGTCTTCCAGCGTCTCCAGCCGCTTGGGCGGCCGGTCGCTCGACACCACGATCTGCTTGTTCGTGTTGTGGAGCGTGTTGAACGTGTGGAAGAACTCCTCCTGCGTACCTTCCTTGCCCTCCAGGAACTGGATGTCGTCGACGAGAAGAACGTCGATGTCCCGGTAGCGGCGCTGGAAGGCGACCTTGCGGTCGTCACGCAGCGAGTTGATGAAGTCGTTGGTGAACTCCTCGGTCGACACGTACCGCACGCGCATGCCGGGGAACAGGCGCTGCGCGTAGTGCCCGACGGCGTGCAGCAGGTGCGTCTTGCCGAGGCCGCTCTCACCCCAGATGAAGAGCGGGTTGTACGCACGGGCGGGAGCCTCGGCCACCGCGACGGCGGCGGCGTGCGCGAACCGGTTCGAGGCGCCGATGACGAACGTGTCGAAGTTGTACTTCTCGTTCAGCCGCGTCTGCGACGGCGACGGGTTCGCGGGCCGGGTGTACGGCATGTTCCCGTTGGGGGTCGCGCCACCCTGCGTGTTGAACGTCGGCCAGATCTCGGTGACGGCGGCGAGCGCGTCGCCGGCTTCGTCTACCTCGTCCGAGTCCGAACCGTCGGCGTCGGGGTTCGGGCTGACGTTTGTGATGGTCGCCTCGTCCGCGAGGACGGGCGTGTCGCCGTTGGGAATGCCGGGGACGACGGCCTGCACCGGGATCGGCGTGGTCGGCGGGCTCACCGGTTCCGGCGAGTCGACCTTCACCGCCAGGGAGACCGTGCGGCCGAGCCTGCGGGAGAGAGCCGCGGTGATCGGGTCGCGCAGTGCGCGTTCGATCGCCTCTTTCGCGAAGTCGCTCGGCGCCGCGAGCAGGGCCGTTCCGTCCAGCAAACCGATCGGACGGGTGACCCTCATCCACGCGCGCTGCTGAGGGGACAGGTGGCTGGTTGCTAGCTCCTGCACCACCTCGGCCCATACGAGACCAAGGTCGACCTGCTGGTTCGACACCTCCGCGCTCCCCTCCCCTCCGCCGGAGTCGCGAGACTCCACATGTGGACACGGAGAATAGAGGCATCCACAGAGTTATCCACAACTGTGCACTAAACGGTGCGTTGTGTTGCCGGATCGGTGGCGGCTCCCACGCCAGCTCCGGCATGCGCGAGGCAAGCACGGTAACAAGGCCCGCCACGCCTCACAAGACGTGGCATCCGCCACCCCGATTTGGTCGTGGCACCCGGGCGTGCGTACTCTCGTATGAGTCTCCCGCTTGCGACGGGCGCCTTTGTCGCGCCTACGTCCACTGCTCGTTGGGGACACCAACCAGGCTTGTACGCAGTGAAGCACCGGGAGAACCAGCCGTGAGCAAGGGTAAGCGCACCTTCCAGCCCAACAACCGCCGCCGCGCGAAGACGCACGGCTTCCGGCTGCGCATGCGGACCCGCGCCGGCCGCGCCATTCTGGCCGCGCGCCGCAGCAAGGGCCGTGCCACGCTGTCCGCCTGACAGCGGCTGGTAAGCGCAGCGTCGTCGTGCTCCCACCGGCCGCCCGGCTCACCCGCAGCCAGGACTTCGGCCTGGTGGTCCGCAGGGGCCGCCGCGCCGGACGGCCCCGGTTGGTCGTCCACGCCTTGATGCCAGACGTGCCCACCTTGGATTCGTCCAAGGTGGGCTTCGTCGTGAGCAAAACAGTTGGCAACTCGGTGGTCCGCCACCGGGTCTACCGGCGTCTTCGCCACGTGGTCCGCCCGATCTTGGCCGATCTGCCACCGGGAACTCTCGTCGTCGTGCGAGCGTTGGCCCCGGCAGCGGAAGCTTCGAGCTCCGAGCTGTCCGCCGACTTCTCGTCCGCCCTGCGCAAGGTGCTGCGATGACCACGTTGCCCGCCAAGGTCGCGCTCCTGCCGGTGCACTTCTACCGGCGATTCATCTCGCCACTGCTGCCGCCGACATGCCGCTTCTACCCGAGCTGCAGTGCGTACGCGGTGGAGGCGTTGACCGTCCACGGTGCGCTGCGCGGAACCTGGCTGACGATCCGCCGGTTGCTGCGCTGCGGACCCTGGCACCCTGGAGGCCTGGACCCCGTTCCGCCGAGGCGGCAGGTCCCCGACGTATCCACCGAGGAGTAGCTCCGTGCTCAACTTCATCTACTACCCGGTGTCCTTCATCTTGTGGTGTTGGCACTGGGTCTTCGGCAAGGTCTTCGGTGAGTCGAGCGGCTTCGCCTGGGCACTGGCCGTGATCTTCCTGGTCTTCACCCTCCGCGCCATCCTCTTCAAGCCGTTCGTCGGCCAGGTGCGCTCCATGCGAAAGATGCAGGAGTTCGCGCCGGAGATGCAGAAGATCAAGAAGAAGTTCCCGAACGACAAGCAGCGCCAAGCACAGGAGATGCAGAAGCTGCAGTCCGAGCACGGCGTCAACCCGCTCGGCGGCTGCCTGCCGATGCTGGTGCAGATCCCGGTGTTCATCGGTCTGTTCCACGTGCTGCGGTCGTTCAAGCCCGGCTGGGGCGAGGTCTACTTCTTCGACAAGCAGGGCGTCGACTCGTTCGTCAACGCCAAGCTCTTCGGCACCAACCTCTCGACGTTCATCACGATGCCCTCGGACCAGCTGGCCCAGTACGGCACCGAGCGCCTGAACGTCATCCTGCTGTCCGTGCCGCTGATGATCGTGGCGTCCATCGCGACCCACTTCACGGCCCGCCACTCGGTGCAGCGCCAGAACCAGGCCGCGCTGGACAACCCGCAGACGGCCATCATGAACAAGCTGACGCTCTGGATCTTCCCCCTGGGCGTCCTCGCCGGCGGCTTCTTCTTCCCCGTCGCGATCCTGCTGTACTGGCTGTCCAACAACGCCTGGACCCTCGGCCAGCAGCACATCGTCTACAAGCGGATCGACTCCGAAGAAGAAGAGAAGAAGACCGCCGCGGTCGAAACCCGCCAGGCCCTCGCCCCCAAGCCAGGCGCCAAGCCGGTCAACCCGAAGAAGCCCGCACCGGGAGCCAAGCCAGCACCCGGCGCCAAGCCCGCGAACGGTGCCAAGCGGATGCCGACCGCAGGCCCCAGTGGAGCGCCGAAGCCTTCTGCCGACAACGCGAACGGCACGTCGCCCAACACCGAGATCCCCGGCCTGACCCCAGGCCGATCCACCAGCAAGAAGCCGGGCAGCAAGAAGCGCCGCTAGTTTCGGGCGTTTGCCCCGGAGAGGAGACATCGTGTCGGAGACCTTGCAGGCGACCGACGACGTGGAGGCGTCGTCGCCGGCTGAGGCCGAAGCCGAGGCCGAGCCGCAGTCGCAGAGCAAGACCGAAGACCTGCTCGTCCAGGAAGGCGACATCGCAGGCGACTACCTGGAGCGCCTGCTGGACCTGCTCGACTACGACGGCGACATCGACCTGGACGTGGAAAGCGGCCGCGCCATCGTCAGCATCGACGGCGGCGAAGACCTGTCGAAGCTGGTGGGCCCCCGAGGCAACGTCCTCGAATCCCTCCAGGAACTCACCCGCCTGGCCGTCCAGCAGGAAACGGGAGTTCGCTCCCGCCTGATGCTGGACATCGCCCAGTGGCGAGCAGGCCGCCGAGCCGAACTGGCCGAAATGGGCCGCACCACCGCCGAAAAGGTCCTCGCCTCCGGCGAACGCGCCCGCCTGCACCCCATGACGCCCTTCGAGCGCAAGGTCGTCCACGACGCCGTGGCCGCGGTCGCGGGCGTGCACAGCGAGAGCGAGGGCGAGGAACCACAGCGCCGGGTAATCATCTTCCCCAAGCCCTGACGGCAACCGCACCACTCACGGCCCCTGGCTCCCACGGGAACCAGGGGCCGTTTGCTGTCCAAGGCGAGCCAGGGCTGCACGGCGCGGCGAGGCGCGGGGCGAGGCGGCGCGGGGCGAGGCGGCGCGGGGCG